>JASLFM010000464.1 GCA_030150585.1 Acidovorax sp. | reverse complement strand
GGGCTGCGGCCGGCGGCGACCGACAGCCCGGGGAGGGGCGTCAGGAGGCCAGGCAGGCAGCGGCCATCACGGCACACTGGATTCGACTGCGACTACTGGCACTGTCCACGGACGGGCTCCGAAATTGAGATGCGCGATTATTGCACTGCAACGAAGATTGCGTCAACGGCATCATGGCGCTTTTTCGCCCGAGGCCTCGGCCGAGAACAGATCCCATGCGGCGACGAAGAGCGCTGCGATAACGGGCCCAATGACAAAGCCCGTCAGCCCAAAGAGGCCCATGCCGCCCAGGGTCGAGACGAGCACGAGGTAATCGGGCAGCTTGGTGTCCTTGCCGACGAGCAGTGGGCGCAATAGGTTGTCCACCAGCCCGATCACGCAGATGCCGTAGGCCGTGAGGACGATGCCCTGCAGGGTGGCACCCGTGGCCAGGAAGTACAGGGCCACGGGGATCCAGATGATGCCTGCGCCCACTGCGGGCAGCAGAGACAGGAAGGCCATAAGCACGCCCCAGAGCACAGGCCCCTGTATGCCCAGGATCCAGAAGATCAGCCCGCCGAGCGCGCCCTGCGACGCCGCCACCACGATGTTGCCCTTGACGGTGGCGCGGATCACGGTGGTGAACTTGGCTGCCAGGTCTCGCTTGTGGGATTCGTCGAGCGGCACGGCCCGCCGGATGCGCGCGCCCAGCGCAATGCCGTCGCGCAGCAAAAAGAACAGCAGGTACAGCATGATGCCGAAGCTGATGATGAACTCCAGCGTGTTCTGGCCGATGTTCAGTGCCTGGGTGGCGAGGAACTGGCTGGCCTGCACGGCCGCCGAGGAGAGCTTTTCCTGCAGCTCGGTGATCGATGTGAGGTGGAACTGGTCGAGCAGGCGCGTTGCCCAATCGGGCAGGGCGGCGATGATCTGCTGGAGGTAGCTTCCGAAGCTGAGCTGCCCTGAGCGCATGCGCTCGTAGATCTGTCCAGCTTCCTGCAGCAGCGAGATCCCGATGAGTACCATGGGCAGGATGGCTAGCAGCAGGCACATGCCCAGTGTGCTCAGCGCCGCGAGGTTGGGGCGCTTCGGCATGCGCGCGAGCAGCCTGCGGTGCAGCGGCATGAACAGGATCGCGAGTACCACTGCCCAGAATACGGCGCCGTGGAAGGGCCAGAGTATGGCAAGGAACGCTACGGTAACGGCCGCCAGCAGGAACAGGAAGGTGCGGTTCTGCAGCTTGGATGAAGTCATGGACCAGGGGGTGTGGATTGCGGGTGCCCCACTGTACGCGAGGCGTGCCGGCACCTGCCGTGGCCTGCCTCGGCGTTCGGTGGCACAATAACGGCCGCAACCCCAGGCCCTTCCCCAGCCACAGTCGCATCCGCCAATCGGTTCAGCCGTGTCGCGGAAGGTTTACCAACCAGCTAATGTCTCCCTCAGGGAGACGGAGGTCCGCGAGATATGAGCGAGACGACTTCTGTCTATCAAGCCTACCAAGGCAACACCTACCTCTTCGGCGGCAATGCGCCCTACGTCGAAGAGATGTACGAAAACTACCTTGCCAATCCCGGCAGCGTGCCAGACAACTGGCGCGAGTACTTTGACGCACTTCAACATGTGCCCGCGGCCGATGGCAGCGACATGCGCGACGTGCCCCACCTGCCCGTCATCAATGCCTTCGCCGAGCGCGCGAAGCAGGGCGGCACCAAGGTGGTCGTGGCCGCTGGTGCTGACTCCGACCTGGCCCGCAAGCGCACCGCCGTCCAGCAGTTGATCGCTGCATACCGCAACGTGGGTGCGCGCTGGGCCGACCTGGACCCCCTCAAGCGCACCGAGCGCCCCGCCATCCCCGAACTGGAGCCCTCGTTCTACGGCTTCAGCGACGCCGACCAAGAAGCCGTGTTCAACACCAGCAACACCTTCTTCGGCAAGGAAAGCATGCCGCTGCGCGAGCTGATGAACGCGCTGCGCGAGACCTACTGCGGCACCATTGGCGCCGAGTACATGTACATCACCGACCAGGCGCAAAAGCGCTGGTGGCAGCAGAAGCTCGAAGGCATCCGCAGCAAACCGAGCTTCAACGCGGACAAGAAGAAGCGCATTCTGGACCGTCTGACAGCGGCAGAAGGCCTCGAGCGCTACCTGCACACCAAGTACGTGGGCCAGAAGCGCTTCTCGCTCGAAGGTGGCGAGAGCTTCATTGCCGCCATGGATGAGCTCATCCAGAACGCAGGCTCCAAGGGCGTGCAGGAAATCGTGATCGGCATGGCCCACCGCGGTCGCCTCAACGTGCTGGTCAACACCCTGGGCAAGATGCCCAAGGACCTGTTTGCCGAGTTCGAACACACCGCGCCTGAAGACCTGCCTGCTGGCGACGTGAAATACCACCAGGGCTTCAGCTCCGACGTGTCCACCGTCGGCGGCCCCGTGCACCTGTCGTTGGCGTTCAACCCCTCGCACCTGGAAATCGTGAACCCCGTGGTCGAAGGCTCGGTGCGTTCGCGCATGGACCGCCGTGCCGATCCGCATGGCAAGCAGGTGCTGCCCGTGCTGGTGCACGGTGACGCGGCCTTCGCCGGCCAGGGCGTGAACCAGGAAACCCTGGCCCTGTCCGAAACCCGTGGCTACACCACGGGCGGCACGGTGCACATCATCATCAACAACCAGATCGGCTTCACCACATCCGACCCGCGCGACCTGCGTTCCACGCTGTACTGCACGGACATCGTGAAGATGATCGAGTCGCCCGTGCTGCACGTGAACGGCGATGACCCCGAGGCCGTGTGCCTGGCCATGCAGTTGGCGCTGGAATTCCGCATGGAGTTCGCCAAGGACGTGGTCGTGGACATCATCTGCTTCCGCAAGCTGGGCCATAACGAGCAGGACACCCCCGCGCTGACCCAGCCGCTGATGTACAAGAAGATCGGCCAGCACCCCGGCACGCGCAAGCTCTACGCCGACAAGCTCGCTGCCCAGGGTCTGGGCGATACGCTGGGCGAAGACATGGTCAAGGCCTACCGTGCTGCACTCGACGAGGGCAAGCATACGGTGGACCCGGTGCTGACCAACTTCAAGAGCAAGTACGCCGTGGACTGGAGCCCGTTCCTGGGCAAGGCCTGGACCGACGCAGGCGATACCGCCATTCCGCTGACCGAGTGGAAGCGCCTGGCCGAGAAGATCACCACCATTCCCGCCAGCGTTACCCCGCACACCCTCGTGAAGAAGGTGTACGACGACCGCGCCGCCATGGGCCGCGGCGATATCAACGTGGACTGGGGCATGGGTGAGCACATGGCCTTCGCCTCGCTGGTTGCATCGGGCTACCCTGTGCGCCTGTCGGGCGAGGACAGCGGCCGCGGCACGTTCACGCACCGCCACGCCGTCATCCACGACCAGAAGCGCGAGAAGTGGGACGAGGGCACCTATGTGCCGCTCTCGAACGTGGCCGACAACCAGGCTCCGTTCGTCGTGATCGACTCCATCCTGTCCGAAGAGGCCGTGCTGGCCTTTGAATACGGCTACGCGTCGAACGACCCCAACACGCTCGTGATCTGGGAAGCCCAGTTCGGCGACTTCGCCAACGGCGCCCAGGTCGTGATCGACCAATTCATCGCCTCGGGCGAAGTGAAGTGGGGCCGCGTCAATGGCATCACGCTGATGCTGCCGCACGGCTACGAAGGCCAGGGCCCCGAACACAGCTCGGCCCGCCTGGAGCGCTTCATGCAGCTGGCCGCCGACACCAATATGCAGATCGTGCAGCCCACCACGGCCAGCCAGATCTTCCACGTGCTGCGTCGCCAGATGGTGCGCAAGTTGCGCAAGCCGCTGGTCATCATGACGCCCAAGTCGCTGCTGCGTAACAAGGATGCGACCTCGCCACTGTCCGAATTCACCAAGGGTGCGTTCCAGACCGTGATCGGCGAGCAAGACGAGAACGTGGTGAAGAACGCCTCCAAGGTCAAGCGCGTGATCGCTTGCTCGGGCAAGGTGTACTACGACCTGGTGAAGAAGCGCGCCGAGAAGGGCGACAACGATGTGGCCATCATCCGCGTCGAACAGCTGTATCCCTTCCCGCACAAGGCTTTCTCGGCCGAGCTGAAGAAGTTCCCGCATGCTGCTGACATCGTGTGGTGCCAGGATGAGCCGCAGAACCAGGGCGCCTGGTTCTTCATCCAGCACAACATCCACGAGAACATGCTGGACGGTCAGAAGCTGGGTTACTCCGGTCGCGCGGCT
>JASLFM010000431.1 GCA_030150585.1 Acidovorax sp. | reverse complement strand
ACGGCCGCTTCTACACCTTCTACGGCAACGCGCTGGGCGCGCCGGCCGCGCTGGGCGACGCGGGCGTGGGCAAGGTGGTGGCCGTGGCCGACTGGCTGCCCAACGTGCCCACGCCGGGCAGCGAGGCGTTTTACCGCGCCTTCCGCGAGCGCTTTCCCAAGCCCGCCGACGACTACGTGCACATGCGCATGCAGCTCATGGTCGAGGCGCTGGCCCAGGCCATCGAACGTGCGGGCAGCCTGGACGCCGTGGCCGTGGCGCGTGCGCTCGAAAAAGCCAGCGTGCAGCTCGCGGGCCAGGCCGGCGCCATGCGCGCGGCGGACCACCAGTTCCAGCAGGCCCTGGTGGTGGGCGTGATGGACCGGCAGGGCACGCCGGGTGTGAAGTTCGACGTGGAGGGCTCGGGCTACGGTTTCCGCGTGGTGCGGCAGATCGCGGCTGACAAGGCGGCGCAGCCGACGAGCTGCCAGATGCAGCGGTTTTGAATTTCTCGCGACGGGCAGGCCGTGGCCGCCGCGGCTGTGCAGCATCCGGCCCGGGGGCTTCTATAATTACGTAATATTTTGTAACTATTGAGGTCAGGCCGGGCGCATTTGCGCAAGCGCCTGTTTCTTCCGTTTGCCGGTAATGAAAAAGTTCTGCATTGCGCTGCTCCTGGGTCTGGCGCACCTGTCTTCGTTCGCGCTGAGTGAAGTCCATTCGTTCAGCAAGGATGAGCAAAAGGCCATTGAGCAGCTCGCCTCGGCCCTGACCTTGAGCGAGGACGATGCGGTGACGGTCTACAAGGCGGTGCTGCAGCCCCACATGAAGGACAAGGGCTGGGCCTACAAGTTCTTCGATAACAGCACGCTCGCCAAGAGCCAACTGGACAACTCGCCTCACAAGTTCATGCACCTCGCGCTCGTGAATGAGGACCGCTTCGTCAACTACAGCCTCCTGCGGGTCCAGGGCACTACGCAGGTCATGGTCTACGTGGTGGAAAGCTTGCCGCGCACCTCGCAGATCGCCAGCAAGCGCGACTCGGAGTTGCGGGCTGACAAGAAGTACGAAGCTGTCGGCGACCAGAAAAACTTCACCCTGTTCAAGGAAAAAGGCAAGGCCAACGTGGTGTCCGTGTTCGCGGCCAACGGATGGGGCGGCGTTCAGTACGCAGACCACTACTTCGTGGATATCAAGGGCCGCTGATTCGCTCCAGGGCCTGCCGGAGCGCTTTCTCAAACGGGGTGGTGTAAAGGCCGTCCCGACCGCAGCGCCCTTGTGGCCCGAGATGAGTACGCGCAGGCCCAGCGCGCCGTTGCCGATCGCGCCCAGCGCAGAGCCCGCGAGGTCGCGGATCGGATGGGTGAAAAAGCGGAACTGCCGGGCCTGCTGCCTGAGGCATCAACCGATGCCGGCGCGCTGCCCACGCTGCACGACCGCGACGGCATTTCCGCCGCCACGATGGTCGCATCGCTCAAGGCGTGGCTGGCTTGGTCTCCGCCTTGGCGCGCGCCTGGGCCACCTCGCGCCCCAGCTCGATCACCGCCATCGCGTAGTAGCTCGACCAGTTGTAGCGCGTGACGGCGTAGAAGTTCTCGGTGCCGGCCACGTAGCTGGGCGCGTCGGCGCCGTTCTGCAGCTCCACCAGTGCCAGCGGGCCGGCGTGCTGCCCGCCACCCTCCAGCACCTGCGCGCCCTGGGCGGCCATGCTGGCGGCGCTGAAGGTGGGCAGGATGTCGGGTGCCAGCAGGGCGTCGAGCTGCAGCGTGGTGGTATCGAACGCTACGGCGTAGTGCGTGGGCATGCCGGTCTTCCAGCCATGGCCAACGAAGTAGTTGGCCACCGAGCCGATGGCGTCCTGAGGGCTGTTCCACAGGTCGATGCGGCCGTCACCGTCGAAGTCCACGGCGTAGCGCGTCCAGCTCGATGGCATGAACTGGCCCAGGCCCATGGCGCCAGCGTAGCTGCCGCGCGGGGTGTGCGGGTCGATGCCGGTGCGGTCCATGAGGGTCAGGAACTGCTCCAGCTCGCGCTGTAAGAACTCGCGGCGCTCACTGGCGCGCGGATGCGCGTCGGGGAAATCGAAGCTCAGCGTGGCCAGTGCGTCGATCACGCGCAGGTTGCCCATGTGCTGGCCGTAGAGGGTCTCCACGCCGATGATGCCGACGATGATCTCGGCCGGTACGCCGTACTGCGCTTCGGCACGGGCCAGTGCCTCGGCATTGTCCTGCCAGAAGCGCAGGCCGGCGCGTATGCGCACGGGTTCGACGAAGCGCGCGCGGTAGGCGGCCCAGTTCTTGGGCGTGCCTTTGGCAGGCGGCAGCACCAGGCGAGGCACCTCGCGCAGCAGCCGGGCCTGGCCTATGGCCTGGCGCACCCATTCGCGGTCCAGGCCGCGGCGTTCGGCCAGGTCGTCGGCGAACTGCATGGCCTGGGCGCGCTGCGCGTAGGTGTAGGTGGGCGCGGATTTACCGGCGGGTTTTTTGTAATGATTTTGGGCTGTAGCGCTTATGGATAAAGCGCTAACAGCTATTAAAACAATAGTTTTGATGGCGGGGCGGATCATGGTGTGCGGGTGTGGGTGGGCCGTGCCGCGGGCCAGGGCAGGCGGC
>JASLFM010000307.1 GCA_030150585.1 Acidovorax sp. | reverse complement strand
GCGTGGACGGTGATGCCGACGACGGCGGCCGCCGGGTCGGCGGCGTTGATCCATTCGTGGTCCTTGGAATACTGGATGCTCATGGGGGCTCCGTGAAAGAGAAGGGGAAGTTGGAAAACGGGTGTGAGATTGGTCGCCCCCGCACTGTAATGGAGGCGTTTCAGCCCCGGTAGTAGCGCGTGGGGACGAAGGGCGTGGGCGTCACGGTCATGGGCACGGGCTTGCCGCGCACGATGGCGAACAGCTCCGTGCCCGGCTGGGCGTAGTCGGCCTGCACGTAGGCCAGCGCGATGGGCTGGTTCAGCGTGGGGCTCAGCAGGCCGCTCGTGACCTGGCCGATGTGCTGGCCGTCCATGTTCTCGAGCACGGCGGGCTCGCGCACGGGCACGCGCTCCTTGGCGATCAGGCCCACGCGCTTGCGCGTGAGCGTCTGGGGCTGGTCGATCTGGGCCAGCACCTTGTCCGCGCCCGGAAAGCCGCCGGCACGAGCCCCGCCGGTGCGGCGCACCTTCTGGATGGCCCAGTTGAGTGCGGCTTCGGGCGGCGTGGTGGTGGTGTCGATGTCGTTGCCGTAGAGGCACAGGCCCGCCTCCAGGCGCAACGAGTTGCGCGCGCCCAGGCCGATGGGCTTGACTTCGGGCTGGGCCAGCAGGGCGCGTGCCAGCGCCTCGGCCTGCGCGCCGGGCACGGAGATCTCGAAGCCGTCTTCACCCGTATAGCCGCTGCGCGTGATGAACAGCTCCACGCCATTCCAGGCGAAGCTGCCGCCGCTCATGAACACCAGCTTCTCCACGCCGGGAACGAGCCGCGCCAGGGCCGCGGCCGCCTGCGGGCCCTGCAGCGCCAGCAGGCCGTGGTCGGGCATGGGGACGACCTCGCAGCGCGAGCCGATGCGCGCCTGGATATGGGCGATGTCGCCCGCTTTGCAGGCGCCGTTGACGATCACGAACAGCGTGCCGTTGCCCTGGTTGAAGAACATCAGGTCGTCGATGATCGTGCCCTCGTCGGTCAGCAGCAGGCCGTAGCGCTGCTTGCCCACGGGCAGATCGACCACGTCCACGGGCATCAGCGTCTCGAACGCGGCCGCTGCATCGGGGCCGACAAGGCGCAGCTGGCCCATGTGCGACACGTCGAACAGCCCCGCGGCGCTGCGCGTGTGCAGGTGCTCGGCCATGAGGCCGGCGGGGTACTGCACGGGCATGGAGTACCCCGCGAAGGGCACCATGCGGGCACCGAGTTCGAGGTGCAGGGCGTTGAGCGGGGTGGTGAGCAGATCGGTGTCGGCGGACATGCTGGTTTCTCCAGAGCAAATGCAAGCCGTGGCCGGGGCCACGGGATTTGCCCTGCTGTCCGCTTTACCTGAGAGATTCACCGCATGATGGCGGCTTGCTCCTTCGGTGGGTGCCTGGATGAAGGCGCCTCTCTCCAGCAAGGAAACGCCCGCCAATGCATGGGCATCTGCGGGCGGTCCGCCAGTCCTTTTGCCTGAGCGTTCGGGGTTTCCCTGCGCCTTCGGCGGTGCCGCTGGGGCACTCTCTCCTGACGAATCCGCCGAGTATAACGTCAGGGCCTTGCGTAGACGAGATCGCGCAGAAACAGCGAGATCGACGGCACGTAGGTGATGACCATCAGGCACGCCAGGATCACGCCCACGAAGGGCAGCAACTGGCTGACGATGCGGTCGAGTGAGATGCGCGCCACCGTGCAGGCTGCGAACAGGTTGACGCCGAAGGGCGGCGTGATCATGCCCAGGGCGAGGTTCACGACCATGATGAGCCCGAAGTGCACGGGGTCGATGCCGAAGTGCTGCGCCACAGGCGCGAGAATGGGAGCGAGCACGATGATGGCCGCGCTGGTCTCGATGAACATGCCGATCACGAACAGCGCGGCGTTCACGCCGAGCAGGAACATCGCGGGCGATTGCAGTACCTCCTGCAGCCAGCGGCCGATGGCATCGGGCACGCCCGCACGCGTGATGAGGAAGGCGAACAGCCCTGCGTTGGCGATGATGAACATGATCACCGCCGACGAGATGGCCGACTTGCGCAGGATGGCGTAAAGATCCTTCACCCCGATCTCGCGGTAGATCAGCGTGCCCACCACGAGCGCGTAGAACACGGCCACGGCCGAGGCCTCGGTGGGAGTGAACACACCGCCGTAGATGCCGCCCAGGATGATGACCGGCATCAGCAGCGCCCAGCCCGCCTGCCGCAGGGCCTTTACGAAGGGCATGCGGCCGTCACCGTCGTTCTTGCCCCAGCCCTTGTACTTGCAATAGACCCAAACGAACAGCATCAGTGCGCCGCTGATCAGAATGCCAGGGCCGAAGCCGGCGATGAACAGCTCGCCAATCGACACTTCGGCGCTCACGCCGTACAGGATCATGGGAATGGAGGGCGGGATGATCACGCCCAACTCGGCGCTCGTGGCCTGCAGCGCGGCCGCGTAGCTCGTGGGGTAGCCGTGCTTGATGAGCGCGGGAATCAGAATGGCGCCGATGGCGAACGTGGTGGCCACCGACGAGCCCGACACGGCCGCGAAGATCATGCAGGTGAGCACGCAGGTCATGGGCAGGCCGCCTTGCACACCGCCCACGATGCTCTTGGCGAACTCGACGAGGCGCCGCGAGATGCCGCCCGTTTCCATGAGGTTGCCCGCAAGGATGAAGAACGGGATGGCTGCCAGCGGAAATTTGTTGATCGAGCCGAACATCTCCTTCACGGAGATCAGCATGTGGGCGTTCGATGCCTGGATGCCGAGGATGGAGGCCAGGCCGATCGACACGGCCACGGAGACGGTGAGTGCAAAGCACAGCACCATGGTGGAGATCATCACGCTGGTCATTCCTGGGCCCCCACGCTCGTCATTTCATGTACTCGCTGCCCCCCGAGGGGGCCGTTCGCTGGCTTGAGACGGCTCGGCGCTGCGCTCATTGAGCAGTCTCCAGTTCCAGGCGCTTGGGATCGAACAGGTTGCCCAGGATGCCAATGGCGCTGAACAGCCCGCCCACGGGCAGGGCGAGGTAGGCCCAGAACATGGAAACGGATTCCAGCCCCGCCATGCTCTGCACGCCGCCACGCTGCGCGTAGTCCCAGCCCCACCAGACGATCACGGCGATGAGGGCGAGCGCGGCCAGGCTCACCACCCAGTCCAGCACGCGCCGAAAGCGCGGCGGGCTCCAGCGGTAGAGCACGTCCACGCTGACCATGGCGCCCTGGCGGAAGGCAGTGGGGATGGCGAGGAACACCATCCAGATTAGGCTGAAGCGGATGAGCACTTCGGTCCACTCGGCGGGCTGTTCGAGCACGAAGCGCATGAGGATCTGGAACATGCCCAGCGCCGAGGCCAGGGCCAGCATTGCGCAGGCGCCTGCCATGGCAATGCCGGAGGTGTGGCGCTCCAAGGTGAGAAAAGCGTTCTTCATGAATGAAAAAGCCCGCTGGCGCCTTGCCAGCGGGCGTAAGTAGCTATCGAATGTGGAGCAATCGGGGTAATCCGCGGATCACTTGTAGTCGCGGATCTTGTCGAGGTTGGCCTTGCCGAACTGTTTCTCGAAGTCCGCGTTCACGGGGGCGAGCGCCGCCACGAAACGGGCCTTGTCGAGCTGGTCGATGACGGTCATGCCCTTGGCGCGCAGGTCGGCCACGCCCTTGGCATCGTCCTCGTCCACGCGTGCGCGGTTGGCCTTGGTGCCTTCCTTGGCGGCGTCGACGAAGGCCTGCTTGTCGGCCGCGGAGAGCTTGTCGAACGCCGCCTTGTTCATCACGAAGATGCAGGGCGAGTACACATGGCCGGTGAGCGAGAGGTGCTTTTGCACCTGGTCGAACTTGGCCGAGATGATGACGGGCAGCGGGTTCTCCTGCCCGTCCACCGTGCCCTGCTGCAGCGCGGTGAACACCTCGGGGAAGGCCATGGGTGTAGTGATGATG
>JASLFM010000425.1 GCA_030150585.1 Acidovorax sp. | reverse complement strand
GCGTACCGTGCGGATGCGCTCGTCGTATCCCTCGGGCTCGATACGTTCGAGGGCGACCCGATCTCGCGCTTTGCACTGGCCAGCGGCGACTTTTTCCGCGTGGGCGAACGCCTCGCGCGGTTGGACCTGCCCACGGTGTTCGTGCTAGAAGGCGGCTATGCAGCGGCCGAGCTGGGCACCAATGCGGTCAATGTGCTGGAAGGTTTCGAAGGGAAGAGGGCATGACGGCTTCGATCGATCAGGTGGACTGCGTTGTCATCGGCGCGGGTGTGGTGGGCTTGGCCGCGGCGCGTGCACTAGCGCTGCAGGGCCGCGAGGTCATGGTGCTGGAGGCCCAGGATGCCATCGGCACGGGCACCAGTTCACGCAACAGCGAGGTCATCCACGCGGGCATCTACTACCCGGCGGGTTCGCTCAAGGCGCGCCTGTGCGTGCAAGGCAGGGCACAGCTCTACGCCTACTGCGAGGCGCGCGGCGTGCCGTACCGGCGCTGCGGCAAGCTCATCGTAGCGACCAGCGAAGCACAGCGCGCCGAACTGCAGGCCATTGAACGCAAGGCCCGCACCAATGGCGTGGATGACCTGCAATGGCTGGAGCGCGATGCGGCGCGCGCGCTCGAGCCTGCGCTCGAATGCGTGGCCGCGCTGCTCTCGCCCAGCACGGGCATCGTCGACAGCCATGCGCTCATGCTCGCGCTGCAGGGCGATCTGGAGCATGCGGGCGGCATGGTGGCCTTCAACTCGCCGGTGGCCAGGGCGCAATGTGCACAAGGTGCTATCGTTTTGCAAGCGCAGGACGGCACGCTGCTGCAAGCCCGCACCGTAGTCAACGCGGCGGGCCTGTGGGCGCCGGGCCTGGCCCGGGCTTTCGAGGGGCTCGATGCGCGCCACGTGCCCCAGGCACGCTACGCCAAGGGCAACTATTTCACGCTCGCAGGCCGGGCGCCGTTCTCGCGGCTCATCTACCCAGTGCCCGAGGAGGCGGGCCTGGGCGTGCACCTCACGCTCGACCTGGGCGGCCAGGCCAAGTTTGGCCCCGACGTGCAATGGGTGGAGGGGCCTGATGACCTCGTCGTGGACCCCCAGCGTGGTGAGGCCTTCTATGCCGAAGTGCGCCGCTACTGGCCTGCCTTGGCCGATGGAGCGCTTGCCCCTGGCTATGCGGGCATACGCCCCAAGATCCACGGACCGAGCGAGCCGGCGGCCGATTTCATGCTCCAGGGCGAGGCGGTACACGGCGTGCGCGGGCTGGTGAATCTGTTCGGCATCGAGTCTCCGGGCCTTACCAGCGCGCTCGCGCTGGGTGATGCCGTGGCGGCGCTGTGCGCCAATGGCTGACAGCGCCGCGGGGTCGGAGCGCGGGCTTTCGCGTCGGGTTCGCTAAGATGGATGCGCCGCACGCCGTGCGTGCCCCTCGGGCGCATATCCATTGGGTTTCTTGCTATGAAAGGCTTGTATGACTGCTTCCGTTTCTGATTCCGCCGCCAGCACCCAAACCGAGCTCGAAAAACTGGTGAGCGACCTGCGTGGCCTGCTGGCCAGCAAGGACCTGGACAGCGTTCCAGAGATCAAGCTGCTGCGCCAGCGCCTTGACGATGGCATGTCCTCGGTGCGCGATTCCACCATCCGCGCAGCGCAGGAGGCGGCCCGCCAGGCCAAGGAGGCCGCCATCGCAGCCGACCGCTACGCCCATGACGAGCCCTGGCGCGTCGCCGGGGCCGCCCTGGCCGTGGGCGCGCTCGTGGGCTTCCTCCTGGCGCGCCGTTGACCGGCCGCCCTGCCGAGGTGCCGCGCGCATGAATTGGCTGTCTCTGCTAGGCCTCGATGCCTTCGTGGCCCGCTGGCGGGCCGCGGTCATCGAGGGGGCCATTGCGCTCGACGACCGCGTGGCGCTCGCGCGGCTCGAATGGCGCGACCAGCGGCGGCACCTGCTGCGCGCGCTGCTGCTCACGCTGGCCGTGGGCGGCCTGCTGGTGGTGGCGCTGTTGCTGCTCTCGTTGGCTGTGCTCGTGCAGTTCTGGGATTCCCCGCACCGTGCGCTCGTGGCCTGGATGGTGGCCGCCGTGTGGTTGCTGGCCTGGGGCGCGGCGTTGGCCGCGCTGCTGTCCGTGCTGCGCCAGGTGGGCAACGGCTTTGCGCTCACGCGCAGGGAACTCGCCCATGATTGGCATGAAGTGAAGGAGCGGCTGTGATTCATCCTCCGAGCCCCGAGCAGCAGGCTGTGCTCGACCGCATTGCCGCCCAACGTGAGCGGCTGCGTGCGCGCCGCGTGGCGCGCCAAAAGCTGGCGGCGCAGGCTGCCGCTGCGGAGGGGGCGGGGCTGCAGGACGCGCCCTGGCTGGCGAAGGCCGCTGTTTTCGCGCGCGAGCACCCTGGCGTACTGGCCGCTGCGGCGGGTGCCGCGCTGGTCGCAGGCCCGCGCCGCCTGCTGCGCTGGGCCGGCGTGCTGCTGCCGCTGGTGCTGCGTGCGCGCCGCTGAGGTCAGCGGCGGTTGGTGATTTCGGCCTGGATGGCCCGCGCTGCCTGGGCCACGAGCGCTGGGCCCTGGTAGATCAGGCCCGTGTAGATCTGCACCGCGTCCGCACCTGCACGGATCTTGCCCACGGCGTCCTGGGCGCTCAGGATGCCGCCCACGCCGATGATGGGAAAGCCACTGCCCAGCGCGGCGCGCAGTTGCGCGATCACGCGGTTGCTGGCCTCGTACACCGGTGCGCCGCTCAGGCCACCCGTCTCCTCGGCGTGGCGCAGGCCTTTCACGGCATCGCGGCCGATGGTCGTGTTGGTGGCGATCACACCGTCCATGCCGTGGCGCTGCAGGGTGGCCGCGATCACGGCGACCTGCGCTTCGTCGAGGTCGGGCGCGATCTTCACGAACATGGGCACACGCCGCCCTTGCTGCTGTGCCAGCTGCTCGCGCCGCTGCGCAATGGCGGCGAGCAGCGCGTCCAGCGCCGCATCGCTTTGCAACGCGCGCAGGTTCTGCGTGTTGGGCGAGCTGATGTTCACCGTCACGTAGTCGGCGTGGGGGTACACGCCGTCCAGGCAGGCCAGGTAGTCGCGCGTGGCCTCTTCGATGGGCGTGGCTGCGTTCTTGCCGATGTTCAGGCCCAGCAGCATGGGATGCTTGCGCGGCTGGTGGCGAAAGCGCGCCTGCTGCACGTTGCGCAGGAACGCGTCGAGTCCCTCGTTGTTGAAGCCCAGGCGGTTGATGAGCGCGTTCTTCTCGGGGATGCGGAACATGCGCGGCTTGGGGTTGCCGGGCTGCCCCTTGGGCGTGACGGTGCCGACCTCGACAAAGCCAAAGCCCATGGCACCCAGCGCGTCGATGCAGCGTGCGTTCTTGTCCAGGCCTGCTGCCAGGCCTACGCGGTTGGGGAAGGTAAGGCCCGCCAGGCTGATGGGGTCGTCCACGGTTTCGTTGCACCAGGCCCACTGCAGAGGCGTGCGCTGACCGCGCGCCAGCATGTCCATGGTGAATTCGTGGGCGGCTTCGGCGTCCATGCCGAAGAGGAAGGGGCGAGTGAATGCGTAGGGGATCAGGGACATGGGGATAATTCGGCAGTTACTTCCGATTTTCCCCCATGACGACACCTGTTTCCCCTTCTCTGTCCCAAGACGAACTCAAGGCCCTCGTGGGCCAGGCTGCGCTGCAGTACGTGGTGCCCGGCGAGATCGTGGGCGTGGGCACCGGCTCCACGGTCAACAAGTTCATCGACGCGCTGGCCTCCATGAAGGACCGCATCCGTGGGGCGGTGTCCAGTTCGGTGGCGAGCACGCAGCGCCTGCAGGCGCTGGGCATTCCGGTGTTCGACGCGAACGCGGTGGAATCGCTGTCGGTCTACATCGATGGCGCTGACGAGATCGATGGACGCGGCTACATGGTCAAGGGCGGTGGTGCCGCGCTCACGCGCGAGAAGATCGTGGCGGCGCTGGCGCAGCGCTTCGTCTGCATTGCCGATGAGTCCAAGCTGGTGGAGGCGCTGGGTCGCTTTCCGCTGCCCGTGGAGGTGATTCCCATGGCCGCCCAGCAAATCGCGCGCCGCTTCGCCGCGATGGGTGGCCAGGCCACGCTGCGCTTGAAGGACGGCCAGCCGCTCGTGACCGACAATGGTCAGCACATCCTGGACGTGCGCGGTCTGTCCATCGCTGATCCGTTGGCCTTCGAGTCCGAAGTGAACCAGTGGCCCGGCGTGGTCACCGTGGGCGTGTTCGCCCACCAGAAGGCAGCCGTGTGCCTGTTGGGCACCGCAGGCGGTGTACGCACCATCCACTATTGATTTGATCGGAGGCTTTCATGCCCATCCCTTCGCCGAAACCGCCCCTGTATTGGACGCGCGAAGCCGACGGGCAAGGGGGCGAGCGGCTCTGCTACGCGGTGCGTGGCGGGGCTTTGCGTGGCGTGCTCATCGCGGCAGGCTTGGCGCTCGTGGTGGCCGGCCTGGGCGGCGCAGTCTGGCTGGCGTGGGGCGGTGGCCTCACGCTGGTGGGCTGGATTTTTCTGGTGCTGGTGCCAGGTGGGGCGGCGCTGGCCGGTGTCTATGTGCTGGACCGCATGCTCTGGGCGCGTGCCGAGTACGTGCTGGGCCAGGGCATGATCGCCGTGCGCAAGGTGTCGGTCTTTGGCACCCAATCGCTGGAGATTCCGCGCAGCCTCATCCTTGGCGTGGCGCAGCAGCACACGCCGCCTGGCCCGAGTGCGCCGCGCGGCAGCCCCGGGGACTGGGTCACTTTCGTGGAGTGGCGCACGCCCGAGGGCCAGCGCAAGGACTTGGCTTTCGAGGGCCTGCACAGCCCGCAAGAGCGCCACTGGCTGGGCCCGTTGCTGGCCGGATGGGCCGGGGTGCCGCTTCGGAGCGGCTTTTCCGCAAGCGCCGAGGAAGCCGATCCCGCAGAACTGCCCGGCGATTGATCAGAACGTAATGCCCGCCGGATTGCTGGGCGTGGAGGGCGATGCAGGCGCGGGGGCCGGTGCCGGGCGTGGCGCGGCGGGGGGCTGGCTGGCATCGGCTGGAGTGCCCTTTTCCACCACAGCCACGAGCGGCGTTGCGGGCGGGCGGCGGTAGTTGGCGGGCAACTGGGATTGCTTGGGATAGCCGGCCGCGTCGAGGTACTGCGTCCATTCCGTGTCCGAGAACCCGAGCAGCTGCTGGCCGCCAATCGTGCCGAATGGCAGGCTCGCATTGCCCGAGATGCGCTTGAGCGCCTCGATGTCCTCGTTGGTGTTCACTGTGCGCTCGGTGAACGGAATGCCCCGGCCCGTGAGCAGGTTGCGCGCGCTGGCGCAGGGTGCGCAGTCGTTGCCCGTGTAGAGCGTGACGGGAAAGCGCGTGGCGACCTGGCGCAGCTCGTAAGGCAGTGCGGCATTGCCGCTGGCCGCAGGCGAGCCGCCCCCTTCGCGCACGGCCTGGGCCTTCTGGCTGGGGTTTTCGGGGGCGCGGTCCGAGAAGGTCACTTTGCCGTCCGGACCAACGATGCGGTAGACCTGCTGGGCCTGTGCGGCCGTGCAGGCCAGCAGCGCAGCGGCGATCCACAGGGCAGGGGAGGGTGAGCGGTTGCGCATGGGAAAGTCCTCTCTGGCGAATGTGGGGATGGGTCAGTTCGCCATGCCCTGGTGGCGCAGCAGCGCGTCCAGGCTGGGTTCGCGGCCGCGGAAAGCCTTGAACGACTCCATGGCGGGGCGGCTACCGCCCACTTCGAGAATGGTCTCACGGTAGCGGCGGCCGGTGGCGGGATCGGGCGTGCCGTCGGGGAGGGCGGTTTCCTCGAAAGCCGCGTAGGCGTCGGCCGAGAGGACCTCGGCCCACTTGTAGCTGTAGTAGCCAGCCGCATAGCCGCCCGCGAAGATGTGGCTGAAGGTGTGGGCCGTGCGGCTGAAGGCGGGCGGCTGAATCACAGCCACCTCCTGGCGCACGCGGTCCAGCAGCGGCATGAAATCCTGCGCGGGATCGTGCTCGGTGTGCAGCAGCATGTCGAACAACGCGAATTCGATCTGGCGCAGCGTGCCCATGCCGGCCTGGAAGTTCTTGGCTGCGATCATCTTGTCGTAGAGCGTGCGGGGCAGGGGCTCACCCGTTTCCACATGGGCCGTCATGTGCTTGAGCACATCCCATTCCCAGCAGAAGTTCTCCATGAACTGGCTGGGCAGTTCCACGGCGTCCCATTCCACGCCGCCAATGCCCGAGACGTCGCGCTCGTTCACCTGGGTGAGCATGTGGTGCAGGCCGTGGCCGAACTCGTGGAACAGCGTGATCACGTCGTCGTGCGTGAGCAGTGGCGGCCGGCCGGCGCTGCCATCGGCGAAGTTGCATACGAGGTGCGCCACGGGCGTCTGCAGTTGGCCTGTGTCGGGGCGCAACCAGCGGGTGCGCGCGTCGTCCATCCAGGCGCCTCCACGCTTGCCGGTGCGCGCGGGTTGATCGAGGTAGAACTGGCCCACGAGCTGCCCATTGCGCTCGATGCGGTAGAACTCCACGGCGGGATTCCACACGGGAGCGCTGTCACGCCGGATGGCCACCTCGAACAGCGTCTCGATGATCTTGAACAGGCCCGCGAGCACCTTGGGCGCCGTGAAATACTGCTTGACCTCCTGCTCGCTGAAGGCGTAACGCGCTTCCTTGAGCCGCTCGGAGATGTAGGGCCAGTCCCAGGGCTGCGGGTCGGCCAGCCCAAGGTGTTCGGCCGCATGGGCACGCAGGTCGGCCACGTCCTTCTCGGCGTAGGGGCGCGCACGGCGGGCCAGATCGCGCAGAAAGGTGATCACCTGCGCGGGCGACTCGGCCATCTTGGCCACCAGGGAGACCTCGGCGAAGTTGGCGTGTCCTAGCAGCCCGGCCTCTTCCTTGCGCAGTGCGAGGATTTCCTGGATGAGCCCGGTGTTGTCGAAGCGCTTGGCGTCACCCTCAGCCTGGTCCGAGGCGCGCGTGGCGTAGGCGCGGTACAGCCGCTCGCGCAGCGCGCCGCTGTGGGCGAACTGCATCACGGGCAGGTAGCAGGGCATCTTGAGGGTGAGCTTGTGGCCCGGTTTGCCCTCGGCTTCGGCGGCGGCGCGGGTGGCCTGCAGCACATCGGCGGGCAGGCCATCCACCTCATCAGGCCCCGCGTAGTAGGCGAAGGCGTCGGTCGCGTCGAGTGCGTTTTCGCTGAATTTTTGCTGCAGCTCGGCCTGGCGCTCCTGGATCTGGGCGAAGCGTGCCTTGGCTGCCCCCTGCAGCTCGGCACCCGAGAGCACGAAGTTGCGGATGGCGTTGCTGTGGGCCCTGCGCTGCTCGGCGTTGAGCGTGGAGACATCAACGGCCTTGTACTTCGCGTACAAGCGCTCATCGGCGCCCAGGCGGGTCCAGAACTCGGTCACGCGCGGCAGGGCCTCGTTGTAGGCGGCGCGCAGCTCGGGGGTGTCGGCCACGCTATTGAGGTGGCTCACGACGCCCCAGGCACGGCCCAGCTCCTCGGTAGCGACGTCGAGCACCTTGGCGATCGCATCCCACTGGGCGGGGAAACCGGGCTCCGTCACGGTTTCGAGGGCCGCGTTGGCGCGCGCCAGCAGGACGTCCACCGCCGGGGCCACATCGGCGGGCGCGATGCGGTCGAACAGGGGCAGGTCGTTGAAGTCGAGAAGTGGATTGCTCATGCCGGGTCAGATGGCGTTGGCGCGCAGAGGTTTCAAGCGTTTGCGGCGGCGCGTTCCGCTGCTTCCAGGGTGTTGACCAGCAGCATCGTAATGGTCATGGGGCCGACCCCGCCGGGCACGGGGGTGATCCAGCCGGCGACGTCCTTCACGCCGTCGAAGTCCACATCGCCGCAGAGCTTGCCCTCGTCATTGCGGTTCATGCCCACGTCCAGCACCACAGCGCCAGGCTTGACCATGTCGGCCGTGAGCACGTTGCGTTTGCCCACGGCGGCCACGATCACGTCGGCCTGTAGCGTCTGGGCCTTGAGGTCGGGCGTGCGCGAGTGGCAGATGGTCACGGTGGCGTCCTTGCCCAGCAGCATCAGCGCCATGGGCTTGCCCACGATGTTGCTGCGGCCGATGACTACGGCGTGCTTGCCACGCAGGTCGTAGCCGATGCTCTCGAGCATCTTCATGCAGCCGTAGGGCGTGCAGGGCCAGAAGCCGGGCATGCCGGTCATGAGCGCGCCGGCGCTGGCGATGTGGAAGCCGTCCACGTCCTTGGCGGGCGAGATGGCCTCAATCACCTTCTGCGCATCAATGTGGGCAGGCAGGGGCAGCTGCACCAGGATGCCGTGGATGGCGGGGTCGTTGTTGAGCGCCTCCACGCGCGCGAGCAGCGCGGCCTCGGTCATGCCCGCATCGTACTTTTCGAGCACGGAGTGCAGGCCGCTGTCTTCGCAGGCCTTGACCTTGTTGCGCACGTAGACCTGGCTGGCGGGGTTGTCGCCGACCAGCACGACGGCCAGGCCCGGCGTGGTGCCACGCGCCTTCAGGGCTTGGGCGCGCAGCGCCACGTCGGCGCGCAGTTGGCGGGAGAGGGCGTTGCCGTCGATGAGTTGGGCAGTCATGTCAGAAAAGTACCAGTCAAAAAGCACTGCAGCGCTTGCGGGGCAAG
>JASLFM010000415.1 GCA_030150585.1 Acidovorax sp. | reverse complement strand
GCGCCTGGCGGCGCGTCACTCCTTCACGGTGACGGTCTGGTAGTCCGCGTTCGCGCTGATCTCGGACTCGGTGAACGGCACGCGCAGCCACTGCTTGGCGCTGTAGGCCTTGGTGTAGTCGCCGTAGTGCGGCGACGCAGGGTCGTCCGATAGCGAGAAGGTCAGGAACGTGTAGGCCTGCACGCCGCCCTGCGGGAAGTTGACCACCTGCATGTAGCTGTTGCTCGAATTGGGCAGACCGTCCATGCTGTAGCCGCCTTGCGTGATGTCGTTGGACGAGCACGTCACGGTGAAGTAGCCCACACCGCCGCAGCCGCCGAACAGCGGCAGCTTGGCGCCGCCGCGCGTGGCGAACAGCACGTCGCCGCGCTGCGCATCCAGCGCGAAGCCGCTCTGGTTCACGCGGGCGATGGCCGTGGCCAGGGCCTGGCGCAGGCCGTCGAGCGCGGCAGGGTTGATGCCGCGCGGCGTGTTCAGCGGGTCCGTGGCGTCGAACGGCACGGTGTACAGGCCGGTGGCGGGCACGCGGTTCCAGAACTCATCCCACAAGTGCGAGCCGCGCGAGTCCGCATTGCCGCGGTTGTCCCAGGCCGCCAGCACGGCGCAGGCCTGCGTGGCATCCACGCTCTGGCCGCCCGCCGTCCATTGCGCGGGCTTGCACAGCAGGCCCAGCACCTCGTCCTTGAAGCGCTCGGCGCTGAAGACGCGGCTGTTCAGGACCATCTGGCGCACGATGTCGCTGGTGGCCTTGTTGCCCGCGTAGCCGTCGGTGCCCGCCAGGCGCGAGAGCGCCATGGTGTGGCCCAGGCGCGTGCGCAGGCTTTGCGCGGCCGTGCCCGCGGGGCCGAAGATGGCGGGATAGCCCGTGAGCGGCGCCGTGGCGTTGGCCAGCCAGTAGCTGTCGTTCATGTTGCCCACGTAGTCGTCGCGCAGCAGGCTGGGCATGCGCGAGACACCGATGGCGCCCTTCTGCACCGAGTCGGCATCGGTCTGCCAGTCGCACGCGCTCTTCGAGCCGTCGAGGAACGGCACGTTGGGCAGTGCCGCCGCGATGGCCTTGCCGTAGGCGGTGGTGCAGCTGGCCAGTTGCGCGTCGGGCACGTTGGGCACGGTGCCGATGTCGGCATACCAGGCCTTGGCACTGCCGCGGCCCACGGCGGCGGTGTTCACCCAGGGGATGGCAGCCTCTTCCTTCTGGACGGTGATGAACTCATCGAGCGACTTGGCCTGGCTCCAGCGCAGCCAGGTGCGCATGGTGCGGAAGTTTTCGGCGTTGATGTCGCGGATGGCGAATGCCGTGGTCTGGTTCCAGGCCAGTGCCGGGTTCATGCCCGCCAGGTTCACCAGCGGACCGAACTCCGACTGGTAGAGCGTGCGTGTGACGTTCTGCACCGTGCCACCGGCGCCGCGCACGGCCACGGTGACGTCGTTGGGCACCATCTTCACGGGCTTGCCGTCGCGCAGGTAGGTGGTGGCATCGCCCGACAGCTGCAACTGGAAGAAGCCGAAGCGCCGCGCCGTGGACACGGTGTGGCTCCAGGCCACGTTGTCGTTGAAGCCGATTTGCAGCACCGGGATGCCGAGGAACGACACGCCGCTCACGTTCATCTCGCTGCCCACGGTGATCTGGGACTGGTAGAAGCGGTCCGGCCCCTTCCAGTACCAGTGCGGGTTGCCGAACAGCACGCCGCTGCCCTCGCCCGTGGCCGCCGTGCCGAAGCCGTACATGTTGCTGCCCACCCCCAGATCGCCGCCCACCTGCAGGCTGGGCGGCTGGGTCAGGGCCGGGTCGATCGCGGCGGGCGCCTGCCCCGTTGCCTTGGACTTGGCCGCTGGCGGCACCGCGTTGGCGATGGCCGCGACGAAGTTGCTATAGCCACCCGCGAGGCCCGCGGCGTAGATGCGCCGCCACACGTCCTGCGCAGTGATGGGCTGCACCCAGGCCTCGCTGCGGCAGGCCGCGTTGGCCGTGCCGCCCGCCTTGGCCTCGCGCACGTAGCGGTTGTAGCCCGCGGCGAAGCCCTCGGCCATCTGTAGCAGCTTCTGCGGCTGGGCCTGCATCACGCGGTCCACCGTGGCGGCGTTGATGACGTGGCGGTGGAAGAAGTCGGAGTCGAGGTTGCTCGGCCGGCCGATGGTGCTGGTGTAGACCAGCAGCGCGTCGCCGCCGAAGTAGCGCGAACGCTCACCACGGTAGGTGAGGAACGAGTCGGCCATGGTGCACAGGTTGTCTTGCGCCTGCGCATAGCCGACGCCATAGCCCGCACTGCCCCAGTCGCTGGCCTTGATGTGCGGCACGCCCATGGTGGTGCGGCGGATCTCGGCGCTGTAGGTGCTGGTGCCGGCGTCGTCCCCGCCGCCGCCGCCCCCGCAGGCGGCCAGCGCCGTCAAGGCCAGCAAAGAAAGCGGTCTCGCGCCGCGTGGAATCCTGAAAGCCATCGGTATCGTCTCCTTACGCGCCCTCCTGCGGAGCGCTGCGCAAGAGCATAGGCCGGCACCGCAATGCTGGCTTGTACGCAGCGGCTACGTCGCGCTCCGGGCCGTAGCAAGGCAATCAGCCTTGCGGCGCGCGGCCGCCTTGCATCCAGCCCCGTTACGAGGCAACGCGATCCCCGTCCATAGGGCTAACAGACCCTAGGCGCGCGGGATCGGCATGTACCGTGAAATAGCCCGCGCCGGCCAGGAAAGACGGCGGCCGCCCGAAGTAGCGCTGGAAGGTGCGGCTCATGTGGGCCGCATCGGTGAACCCGCCCGCCAGCGCGCATTCGGTCAGGGGCGTACCCGCCAGCAGCAGGGGCGCCGCGCGGCGGATCTTGGTCCACAGCAGGTAGCGCTTGATCGATTGGCCCGTCTGCTCGCTGAACAGGTGCGTGAGCCGGCTAGGCGACAGGCAGGCCTGCGCGGCCAGCCCCTGCAGGGACAGCGGCTGCGCGCCTGCCGCACCACGCAGCATGCGCAGCACGTGGGCCACGCGCGCATCGAGCGGCGGCTCCGCCGACGCACCGCACACGGCCTCGACCATGCGGGTGCCGAGCGCATGCAGCCCCGCGTCGCCAAGCTCTCCGTGCAAGGCACCTTCGAACGCCCCGCGCAGCGCGCCGAAGCGGCGTGCATCGACCGGCAGGATGGGCGCATTGCCCATGAACCGCATCAGCCGGGGGAACAGGGGCGATGCGGGATCGACATTGAGCGAGAGCAGCCCGCAGCCGTCGGCTTCGAGCCGGCGCGGCGCGTGCGGCGCCACGAGCGCGGCCGTGCAGCGCAGCACGGTGCCGTCGTGCGCGGCGAGGGTGAAGGGCAGCCCCGTGGCGGATACGAGCAGCGTGACCGAAGAGCGGGCCGTCAGCCCCGACCGGAAGGACGGGGTGACGCAGAGAAAGCAATCGTCCCAGAGGTGCAGGTGGCTGGTACCTGCCATCAGCCGTCGTGCTCGTAGCAGCGCTCGAAGACTTCCTTGAGCCGGTGCTCCCAGTTGCGCTTGTCGGGGTTGGAGGCAAAGCTCGCCTCGAAGCTGTTCCATGCGAGCTGGTAGGCATGGCGCGCCGTGAGGCCCGTGGCCGCGAACACCTGCGTGAAGTTCTCGTTGATGTAGCCGCCGAAGTAGGCCGGGTCGTCCGAGTTCACCGTGGCGGCCAGGCCTGCGTCGAGCAGCTTGCCAAGGTTGTGGTCGGCAAGGTTCGGAAAGACCTGCAGCTTCTGGTTGGAGAGCGGGCACACGGTGAGCGCGATGCGTTCGTCGGCCAGGCGCTTCATCAGCGCGGCGTCGTGCACGGCCTGCACGCCGTGGTCGATGCGCTCCACCTTGAGCACGTCGAGCGCGCTCCAGATGTAAGCCGGCGGCCCCTCCTCGCCCGCGTGGGCCACGAGGTGCAGGCCCAGTTCGCGGCAGCGCGCGAACACGCGGGCGAACTTCTCGGGCGGGTGGCCGACTTCGCTGCTGTCCAGGCCCACGCCGACGATCCTGTCGAGCAGCGGCTGGGCCTGCTCCAGGGTTTCAAAGGCGGACTCCTCGCTCAGGTGGCGCAGGAAACACAGAATCAGCGTGGCGCTGATGCCCAGTTCGGTGCGCGCGTCCTCGCAGGCGCGGTACAGGCCGTTGATCACGGTCTCGATCGGCACGCCGCGCGCCGTGTGCGTCTGCGGGTCGAAGAAGATCTCGGCATGCGCCACGTGGTCGGCCACGGCGCGCGCCAGGTAGGCACGGGCCATGTCGTAGAAGTCCTGCTC
>JASLFM010000388.1 GCA_030150585.1 Acidovorax sp. | reverse complement strand
GGGGAGCGGCTGTGCTCCACGGGGTTGCCCATGACGCAGTACTGGTCGGTTGGCACGGGGCGGCTACTTGTTGAACTACTTGGGAAGGGGGGCGGTGCTGGCGCTGGCTTCCAGGGTCTGGTCGCGTGTGAACTTGAAGCGGGACACGACGGCGATCTGGTCGGCCTTGCGGCGCATGTCGGCGCTGAACGCACCAAAGGGGCCCGAGGCGCGCGCGATGGCCTCGGCGCGGCGGTCGAGTGTGGCATTGCCCGAGCCTTGCACGACCTCGGTGGCGAGCACGCGGCCGTCGTGGTTCACGGTGACGATCATCACGAGCTCGCCGTAGAGCTTCTTGCCGGCCTGCTCGGGGAAGTTCTCCGTGCCTTTGTCTTCGACCTTGCGGCGCAGCGCGTCGTAGTAGACCGCGTAGGCCTCCTCGCGCGTGGCAGGGCTCACGTAGCGCTTCTTGGGGCGCGCGTTCTCTTCGTTGATGCGCTTCTCGATCTCGGCCAGCAGCTTGACGAGCTGGCGGCGCTTGGCCTCTTGCGAGGCCTGCTCGCTGTTCTGGCTGGGCGCGCGCGGGTCGGGTTTGGGCAGCGTGGCGATCTGCTGGCGCAGCTGGGCCAGCAATTGGCTCTGCTGCTCCTGCATGGCATCCATCTGGCGCTGTGCTTCCTCGAAGTCATCGCCCACCGTGGTCAGGGCCGAGTAGGGCAGCGGGCTGGTGGCGCGGCCCTTGGCCGCCTCGCCGCCGCCCGCGAGCGCGGCCTGGGCGATGGCCTGGGCTTTGTCGGGGCGTTCGTTCGATTTGGCGTTGACCAGGATGACCTCCAGCGGGGTGTCCTGGAAGACGCGGTTGAAGCCTTCCGGGTCGATGAATCGCACCGACAGCAGGGCCGCGTGCACGGCGATGGACACGCCGAGCGCCAGCTGCAGCGTGCTGAAGCGAAGGAGGAAGGCCGGGGTTTTCACGAGGGCTGATTATCGGGGCTCGGCGCTTCGTTGACGTCCACCGCGATGGCGATGGGGCCCGCCACGGCTTCGTCTTCGTCTTCCTCCTCATCGGCCGCTTCGAGCGCGGGGCTGTCCAGGCGCTCCAGCACGGTACCGTTCACGTCGAGCGTGATCTCGTCGATCTCGCCGAGCTTGACGCGCACGCGCGCGCCGCGCGGCAGGTTCTGGGCGCCCAGCACGGGCAGCACCAGCGGCAGCGTGTCGGCGCGCACGAGGAAGCTGCCCGCAGGCCCTTCCTTGAACACCGTGGCGTCGAGCGTGGCGATGCCGTTCTGCTCCAGGTACTTGAGCGTCCAGAAGCGCTCCATGCCGGCCTGGTAGCCGTTGTAGGCGCTGTAGGCCGCGTCGAAGCTGCTGATGATGGAGAACAGGTCGGCGTCCTTGGGCTTGAAGGGCGCGGCCAGTGCGGCCGTCTTGCCGTGGCGTACGCAGGCGATGAGCTGCCACTGGTTCACGAGGTCCACGTAGCGGCGCAGCGGCGAGGTGGCCCAGGCGTAGCTCTTCACGCCGATGCCCGCGTGCGGCAGGGCCTTGGTGCCCATGCGCACCTTCACGCCGGGCGCGAGGCTGGCCTGGCTGCGGTAGATGCCGGGTACGCCGTGCTCGGCGAGCATCTGGCCCCAGGTGCTGTTGGCCACGATGGCGGCCTCGGCCACGATCAGGTCCAGCGGCGCGCCGCGTTTGCGCGTGCCGATGCTGACGGTTTCGCTGCCATTGGGCTCGGCGCCGTCGTTGCCCTGCAGGCGGAAGGTGTAGTCGGGGCGGTTGAAGGTCTCGGGTTTGCCGCGCACCGCTTCGCGCCCGGCCTTGAGGTGCTTGGCCAGGCGGTGCAAGAACGATAGCTGTCCACGCAGGTCCTGCAAGGGCTGCGGCGTGTTTTCGGTCTGAATCGACGGATCGGCCAGCCATTCCTCGGTCACGATGTGGTCGAGCTGGTCGTGGCGCAGGTTCACGGCCACGGGCACGCGCTCGAGCTTGGTTTCGGTGCCCCGGATCTCCAGCGTGGTCTCGTCGAGGGTGACGTAGAGCGACACGGCCGGGTTGGCGCGCCCTTCGTCGAGCGTGTAGATGCGCACCACCTCGTCGGGCAGCATGGTGATCTTGTAGCCCGGCATGTAGACGGTGGACAGGCGGTGGCGGCCCAGCTTGTCCAGGTCCGATCCGGGCTGGATGGCCAGGCCCGGCGCGGCAATGTGGATGCCCAGCGTGACCTTGCCGCTGCCCAAGCCTTGCACGGACAGCGCATCGTCGATTTCGGTGGTCATCGAATCGTCGATGGAATAGGCCTTCACATCGGCCAGCGGCAGATCGGCCGGCGGCTGCGGTGCCGTCAGCTGCGGGAAGCCCGTGCCCTTGGGGAAGTTTTCAAACAGGAAACGCTGCCAGTGGAACTGGTAGGCCGAATCGATGGCGCCGGCGGTCTGCAGCAGATCCAGCGGCGCTTTTTGTGCGCTGCGGCTGGCCTCGACCACGGCCTTGTACTCGGGCGCGTTCTTGTCGGGGCGGAACAGAATCTTGTAGAGCTGGTCACGAATCGGCTGTGGGCAGGTGCCGGCCACCAGTTCCTGGGCCCAGCCGTCGATCTGGGCCTGGACCAGCTTCTTCTTTTCAATGGCGGCCAGGGCCTGCTGCAGGATTTCGGCCGGGGCCTTCTTGAAGCGGCCCTTGCCGGCGCGGCGGAAGTAATGGGG
>JASLFM010000319.1 GCA_030150585.1 Acidovorax sp. | reverse complement strand
GCGTACTACGTGATCCTGCTGCGCGGCTACCGCCGGGCTGACCTGACGGTGGTGTATCCGCTGGCGCGCGGCTCGGGGCCGCTGCTGTCGTCGTTCGTGGCCATCGCGCTGCTGGGCGAGCAGCTCTCGCTGCTGGGGGGGCTGGGTATCGCCGGCGTGGTGGGGGGCGTGTTCCTC
Source organism: Acidovorax sp. (assembly GCA_030150585.1). Lineage (GTDB taxonomy): Bacteria > Pseudomonadota > Gammaproteobacteria > Burkholderiales > Burkholderiaceae_C > JASLFM01. The sequence continues at coordinate 3,569 of JASLFM010000319.1, read as the reverse complement.
ATCGCAGGCGGGCCCGCGTTGCTGCGCGCCACGCACGACCCCGCGGCGCGCGCGCGCGTGCACGCCGGCATGTTCTATGGCGTGCTCACGGGGGCTTTCATTGCAGCCTACACGGTGGTGGACGGCTATGCGGTCAAGGTGCTGCTGATGTCGCCCATCCTCGTGGACTACATGGGCAACTTCGTGCGCGTGGCCGTACTCGCGCCCGCCGTGCTGCGCGATCTGCCCACGGCGCGCAGCCTGTGGCGCGTGCAGTGGCGCTTTGCCTTGCTGGTGGCGGCCGTGAGCCCCGTTGCCTACGTGCTCGTGCTCTACGCGATGCGCGAGGCCCCCTTGTCGCACGTGGCGCCTGCGCGCGAAGTGTCGATGCTCTTCGCTGCGCTGATCGGCGGGCATCTGCTGAACGAAGGCGACCGTGCCGCGCGCATCACCGGCGCGGCACTCATCGCGGTCGGCGTCACGGCGCTGGCGCTGGGGTAGCGCATGGAGGGGGCACCGCTGATCGGCTGCGACTTTTCGAGCAGCCCTGGCCCGCGCAAGCCCATCGTGCTGGCCCATGGAGTGCGGCAGGGCGACCGCGTGGTGCTCACGGGCTTGGCCCGTTTTGACAGGCTCGACGCCTTCGGCCAATGGCTGGCCGAGCCGCGCTCGTGGGTGGGCGGGTTCGATCTGCCATTCGGCCTGCCGCGTGAACTGGTGCAGGCGCTGGGCTGGCCGCTCGACTGGGCCGCCTGCATGGCGCACTACCGCAGCCTCGTGCGCACGCAGATCCGCGATGCGTTTGCCGGCTTTTGCGCCGCACGGCCTAAGGGCGCCAAGTTCGCGCACCGCGCTACGGACGGGCCCGCCGGATCGAGCCCCTCGATGAAGTGGGTGAACCCGCCCGTGGCCTACATGCTGCACGCGGGCGTGCCGCTGCTGCTCGATGCGGGCGTGCACCTGCCGGGGCTGCATGCGGGTGACCCGCAGCGCGTAGCGCTCGAGGCCTATCCGGGCCTGCTGGCCCGCGAGGTGCTGGGCCGGCGCAGCTACAAAAGCGACGACAAGGCCCGGCAAACGCCCGACAGGCTCATCGCGCGCAAGGATCTGCTCGCCGCACTCGAGACGGGGCGCACACGCCTGGGCCTGCGTCTGGTGCTGAGTGCCGCGCAGCACGACGCGCTGGCGCAGGACGGGAGCGGCGACAGCCTCGACGCCGCGCTGTGCCTGCTGCAGGCGGCGTGGGCCGAGCGGTGCCATGCGCAGGGTGATGCGCTTTACGGCCTGCCGCCCGCGCTCGATCCACTCGAAGGTTGGATTGTTACGTCTTGATACGTTGGTGCCGCAGGCGCTTCATGCGGGCTGCGCAGAATCCGCCTCCATCGTTGAACCGCATGGCGCCGCTATGACCGCTTTCCCCCCCTGGACCCGCCTTCTTTCATGCGCGGCGCTGTGCGCGGCCTCGGCCTGCCTGGTCCATCTGCCGGCACAGGCCGGGCCGCTGCGCGATCGCCTGGCGCAACGGGCCGAGGAGGGGCTCGACGACGGTGCAGGCGAACCTGCGGCGGATTGGCGCCCGCCCGCCACGGTGCGCGTGCTGCGCGACGTGCCCTATGGGCCGCAGGCGCGCCAGCGCATGGACGTGTACCTGCCGCCGCATCCGCAGGGCGCGCCCGTGGTGCTCATGGTGCACGGCGGGGCCTGGAGACTGGGCGACAAAGCCATGGGCCGCGTGGTGCAGCACAAGGTGGAGCGCTGGGTGCCGCAAGGCGTGGTGCTCGTGTCGATCAACTACCGCCTGCTGCCCGAGGCCGGGCCGCTCGTGCAGGTGGAGGACGTGGCGCGCGCGCTGGCCGAGGCACAGCACCTGGCGCCCGGCTGGGGGGCCGATCCGCGGCGCTTCGTGGCCATGGGCCATTCGGCGGGCGCGCACCTCGTGGCACTGCTCGCGGCCTCGCCCGCGCTCCTGCGGCAGCAGGGCGCGCAGCCCGTGCTCGCCACCGTGGCGCTCGACAGTGCGGCGCTCGACGTGCCCGTGGTCATGCAGCAGCGCCATCTGCGCCTGTACGACGCGGCCTTTGGTGCCGATCCGGCGCGGTGGGAATTGGCCTCGCCCGTGCACCAACTGCGCCAGGCCACGGCGCCCGTGCTGGCCGTGTGTTCGAGCCGCCGCCGCATCGCCTGCGATCAGGCGCAACGCTTCGCGGCCCAGGGGCAGGCGCTGGGCATGCGCGTGCAGGTGCTGCCGCAGGACCTCTCGCACCGCGAAACCAATGAACTCCTGGGCCTGAGCGGCCCCTATACCGACGCGGTGGAGGCCTTCCTGCGCTCGGTCGATGCGAAGATGCTGCCATGACACCCGCACACCGCTCTCTGCACCGCCGTGCCGCCATGGCCGGTGCGCTGGCCGGGTTGGCCGCGTGGGGCGCGGCCTGGGCTGCTCCCGCGCCCTGGTACTACTGGCGCAGCAAACTCAATGGCGCCCGCGTGTGCGCGCAGACCTCGCCCGGCGAAGGCTGGGTGCGGGACAGCGAGCCCTACGAAGGGCCGATGTGCCAGCCGCGCCGCCGCGTGCTGGTGCTACCCGCCAAATAGGGCAGGACACCATGCGCGCCCCTGGCCGCCGCGGGCACAATGCCCCTTTGCCTTGAACCGCCTGACCCATGCCCTCGATCGAAACCCTCGTCGCGTTCTTCGGTGTTGCCGTGCTGCTGGGCCTCACGCCCGGTCCCGACAACGTCTTTGTGCTGCTGCAGTCCGCGCAGCGTGGCTGGCGTGCGGGCATGTGCGTGGTGCTGGGCCTGTGCATGGGGCTGGTGGTGCACACGGCGGCCGTGGCTCTGGGGCTGGCAGCCGTGTTTGCGGCGTCCAGCATGGCGTTCACGGTGCTGAAGGTGCTGGGCGCGGCCTACCTGGCGTACCTGGCCTGGCAGGCGCTGCGCGCGCAGGCCGCCGCGCCAGGCGGCGCCGCGCAGGCCGCCGAGGGCAGTGGCGGCGCCCGCGTGGGCGGGCTTGCGCGCATGGTGGGGCGCGGCATGGTCATGAACCTCACCAATCCCAAGGTGCTGATCTTCTTTCTGGCGTTCCTGCCGCAGTTCGCTGATCCCGCGCGCGGCAGCGTGGCTGCGCAGCTCATGGTGCTGGGCGTGGTGTTCATGCTGGCCACGCTGATCGTCTTCGGCGCCATCGCCTGCTTCTCGGGCGTGTTCGGCGCGGTGCTGCTGCGCTCGGCGCGCGCGCAGGCCATTCTCAACCGCGTGGCGGGTCTGGTGTTCCTGGGCCTGGCCGTGCGCCTGGCCACGGCACAGCGGTAACTATTAAATTCATAGCTCAGAACGCCCCATGGGTGCGGACCGCCGGCCCCATTTCATGCAAATGCCATGCATGCGGCCGATAATGGGGCCATGACCGAACTGATCCTGGTACGCCACGGTGAAACCGACTGGAACCGCGAGCTGCGTTTCCAGGGCCAGGTGGATGTGCCCCTCAACGCCACGGGCCACGAACAGGCGCGGCGCCTGGCCGAGCGGCTCGCGGCGGAGCGCGTGGCGCTGGATCACCTCGCGAGCAGCGATCTCGCACGGGCGCGG
>JASLFM010000310.1 GCA_030150585.1 Acidovorax sp. | reverse complement strand
CAGGTCTACGCCGTCCAGTTCGGCCCGGGCCTGGGCCAGGGGCTGCGCGGCCCATGGGGCCAGCGTGGCCTGCAGATCGGCGCGCATGGCGCCGCCGGGGGCGTCCTCCCGTTCGGGGCGGATGCGGGCCTGTACCTCCAGGCGCGCACCGGCCGTGGCAAGCGAGCCCTGGATGCGGGCCTGCGCCGCCACGTCGAGTGGCTGGCCGCCGCCCGGGGGCTGGGTGTGCAGGTGGCCTTCGAGCGTGGCATCCAGCGCCATGGGCGCCGCGCCCTGCAGCGTGGCGCGGGCGCTGTAGCGTCCCTGGGCCCAGGCCAGCCGGTCGATGGCAAGGTGGTGCTCGCGGCCGTCGTAGCGGTAGCTGGCTTGCAGGTCCTGCACGGTGATGGGGGTGGGGGCGTTCCACACGATCTGGCCCACGCGCACGGCGGGCAGCTCGACCTGCAGCGGCCATTCGAGTGCACCCAGGGGCTGGGGCGGCTCGGTGCTGGGTGGCCCCTGCGGCGTGAGCTGCACGCGCGCGGCCGACAGCTCGCCCAGGCGCAACGTGTGCTGCAGCAGGGGGCGCAGGCTCCAGCCCAGGCGCGCGTCTTCCACCTCGACGGCCAAGGTGGGGCTGCTCCAGCGCAGCCAGCCGATATGGCCGCCCGTGCGCAGCGAGCCGGTAACGTCGCGGCTCTCGAGGCTCTGCCCTTCGGGCAGGTAGGCGGCAGCCCGCACGAGCGCCGCAGCCAGAGAGCCGCCCGTGCCGGCCCACCACCATGCCCCGCCCGCGGCAAGCAGCACCAGCGCCAACAGCACGGCGGCCAGCCAGGCCAGTGCGCGCGCAAGGCGTCGGGCCGGGGAGCGGTGGAGGGGGGTGGATGCGTTGTTGGTCATCAGAAGCTGAAGCCCAGCCGCAGGTGCAGCCGCAGGCTCTTGGATTGCGCGCCCCAGGCCACGTCGGCCTGCAGGGGGCCCACGGGGCTGCGCCAGCGCAGGCCCGCGCCGACACCGACCTTGGGGTCGATGCGGTGGAGTTCGTCGGTCACGGCGCCGGCATCGATAAAAAGAGCGCTCTCCCAGTTGGTCACGTCGCCGCGCACGACGATGGGCCTTTGCCATTCGGCGCTGACCACGGCCATGTAGCGGCCGCCGTAGAGCGTGCCGTTGTCGGTGCGCGCACCGATGGAGCGGTAGCCGTAGCCGCGCACGGTGGTGTCGCCGCCCGTGATGAAGAGCTGCGTGACGGGCACCTGGGCGTTCTCGCGCGCGACCACGGCACCGCCTTCGGCGCGCAGGGCCAGGCGCGCATTGCGCTGCACGGCGGGCGAGGTGCCCGAGGCCACCTCCACCTTGCCCAGCGGTACGAACGACTGCCAGCGCACCCGTGCGCGCACGAAGGGGTCGCGCTGTCCGCGCAACGTGGTGCCCACGCCGAGTTCCAGGCCCACGCCATAGCCGCGCGTGGGGTTGTTGTTGCTGTTGAAGTAGCGGCCGGTCCAGCCGTAGTTGGCGCTGATGGCGCCGCTTTCGGGCGGCGCGTCCACCCCCTGCGCGGTGGCGGCGTCGTACTGCATGTAGTAGTTGCGGTCGATGTGGCCTGTGGACTGGCTCACGCCGCCGCGCAGCCGGACGCTGTTGACCTCGTAGCTGCCCGTGGCCTCGCGCTTGATCTGGCCCGCGCCGAAGCGGCGCCAGCCGTCGTCGTTGGGCAGCGAGACCCACTCGCTGTCCAGCAGTTGCGCGTCGCGGTCGAGCGAAAGCTTGGTGACGGCACGCCAGTCCAGCCAGGGCAGGCGGTTGTGGGTGTGGTCCACCGACAGGCGGGGGCCGCTGTCGGTGGAAAAGCCCACGCCGAAGACGGCCTTCTGCAGCTTGGACTCGCGCACCTGGGCGACTACGGGCGCCGCGATGGAGGTGTCCTGCGGATCGGCATGCTCGGTATCGAGCGCGAGGAACACGGTGTCGTAGTAGCCGCTGCTGGCCAGCCGCTGCTGGGCATCGAGCAACTCGGCCTCGGAGTAGTCGGCCCCGGTGGGTAGCCGCGCGATGCGGCGCGCACCGTCAGGGTCGTAGCGCTCGCTGCCGCGTACTTGCAGCGGCCCGAAGCGGTAGGCGGGCCCCGTGTCGTAGGTGGCGCTGAGGGCGGCCTGGTTCTGGTCCGCGTCGATCTCGGCGCGGCTGCCGGCCAGGCGCGCCGTGGGGTAGCGCCGCTCCTGCAGGCGGCGCAGGCCCTGGGTCTTGGCGTTGTCCCAGGCCTGCTGGGTGAAGGCGTCGCCGGGCGCCAGTGGCCAGTTGCGCTTCAGGCGGGTGGCGTCGGCCTCGAAGCGCTTGGCGAAGTCGCGGTCCTGCGATGCGGTGCCGGTGGCGTCGATCTGCACGCTGGCCACGGTGGCCTGCGGGCCGGGCTCCACGGTCATCACCACGGCGCGCGGAGCGCCGCTGCCCTCGGGGGCGGGCCGGCTCTCGATGGTTATCGAGGGGCTGAAGTAGCCGAGCGTGCCCAGCAGCTCGCGCGCATTGGCATCGGCCGCGACGAGCAGGCGCGAGAGTTCGCCGGCCTGCAGGTCGGGCAATTGGCGGTAGCGCTGCAGTTCCAGGTGCAGCAGGAGCTGCTCGCGCACCGTATCGGGCGCGTGCACTTCGAGCGTGAAGGCCAAGGGGCCGCTGGGCGCCGTGGACTGGGCCTGTGCCTCGGGAGGAGGTTCCTGGGCTCCTGGGAGCAGGCTGCAGCCTTGCAGGACGAGCGCGGCGGCAATAAACAGCAACGCCGGCCACCGGGCCGGCGCTGGAGGCTTGTGAGGCATCCGGCTATTTTGACAAAAGCCGCATTGTCTCTTCGAGGCCTTTGAGTGACAAAGGGTACATGCGCTGGCCCATGAGCTGCTGGACGATGCTGATGCTCTGGCGGTATTGCCACACGCCCTGCGGCTCGGGGTTGATCCACGCGAACTTGGGGAAGGCGTGGGTGAGGCGCTGCAGCCATTCGGCGCCTGCTTCCTCGTTGTTGTATTCCACGCTGCCGCCGGGCTGCAGGATCTCGTAGGGACTCATCGTGGCGTCGCCGACGAAGATCAGCTTGTAGTCGCGGTTGTACTTGTGGATCAGGTCCCAGGTCGAGGTCTTCTCGCTGAAGCGGCGCTGGTTCTGCTTCCACACGAAGTCGTAGACGCAATTGTGGAAGTAATAGAACTCCATGTGCTTGAACTCGCTCTTCACCGCGGAGAAGAGCTCCTCGACACGGTGCACGTGCTCGTCCATCGTGCCGCCGACATCCATCAGCAGCAGCAGCTTCACCTTGTTGTGCCGCTCGGGGACCATGCGGATGTCCAGCATGCCGGCGTTGGCCGCCGTCTTGTGGATGGTGTCGTCCAGGTCGAGCTCCAGCTCCGAGCCCTCGCGCGCGAAGCGGCGCAGGCGCCGCAGGGCGACCTTGATGTTGCGGGTGCCCAGCTCGATGCCGTCGTCGTAGTCGCGGTAGGCGCGCTGGTCCCAGACCTTGACCGCGCTGCGCTGGCCGCCGGGGCCGCCGATGCGCACGCCGCGCGGGTTCTGGCCGCCGTTGCCGAAGGGGCTGGTGCCGCCGGTGCCGATCCAGCGGTTGCCGCCCTCGTGGCGTTCCTTCTGTTCCTCGAGCCGCTGGCGCAGGGTGTCCATGAGCTCGTCCCAATCGAGCGCCTTGAGTTGCGCCAGCTGCTCGGGCGTGAGCTCACGTTCGAGCTGCTTGGTGAGCCAGTCCTGCGGGAGCGCCTTGAAGAGCTCGCCGGTCAACTCAACCCCCTTGAAGTAGGCCCCGAACGCGCGGTCGAACTTGTCGAACAGCGCCTCGTCCTTGACCAGCGCGGTGCGGGCCAGGGCGTAGAACTTGTCGATGGTGGGCCCGCCGTCATCGTCCAGGACCCCCGACTTCATGGCGTCGAGCAGCGTCAGGTACTCCTTCACGGAGACCGGGAGCTTGGCGGCGCGGAGCGTGTAGAAGAACTGGATCAGCATGGGCATCCCCCCTGAACCGCAGGGCGTCGGGGCATTATCCACGGCGGACAAGGGCGTAGC
>JASLFM010000284.1 GCA_030150585.1 Acidovorax sp. | reverse complement strand
GAGGTGCAGCAGGCGCAGCCAGGGGTTCTGCTGGTAGTCGCGCACGGGGTTCCACGTGAAGATGGTGCAGCGGCGGGCGCGGATGTGGCGCCGCAGGATGCGCAGCTCCTTGATGTTCTCCACGCCGAAGATCAGCACGCTGTCCGTGGGGGCGATGGCCTGCAGCCGCGCGAGGTAGTCCGCGCCGAAATAGCGCGAATACCCCGTGCCCCAGGGCAGGCCCGCTTCGACGAATTTGGTCAGCGAGCTGCCGACGCCGCGGCGCCGGCCATCGTGCGGCAGGACCTGCACACCCTCGGCCTCCTGCAGGCGTTCCATGACGAAGGCCGTCAGGAAAAACTGGGTGTTCGCGATCACGTGGAGCATGGGGCTCCGAATATAGCGGCGGCAGGCGTCGGTTCGGGGTCTTTTCGCGGCGGCGATGCGACGCCCCACCGCCGGTCAGCCGCCGAGGCCGGCCCGTGCGGCCCTCCATTCCTCACCGAGCCGCGCCATGAGCGCGGCGGCGGGCATGGGGCGCACGGCCGCCACGCCCTGGCCGGCCCACAGCGAGAGGTAGTCGGCCTTGCCGGCCTCGGCGGACGCGCGGCGCAGCGCGCCCGTGAGCGCGTTTTGCACGGGGTAGGCCGGCACGCTGGCCTCGTGGGCCTGCAGGCGCTGCATCATCGCGTTCACGATGCCACGCGCGGGGCGGCCCGAGATGGAGCGCGTGGTGCGTGTATCGGTGGCCGTGGCGTGGGCCAGCGCCTCTCGGTACGCGCCGCCGATGCCCGATTCGTCGCAGGCCAGGAAGGCGGTGCCCATCTGCACGGCCTCGGCGCCCAGCGCCTGGGCCGCCACGATGCCGCGCCCATCCATGATGCCGCCCGCCGCGATCACGGGGATGGTGAGCGCATCCACGCACTGGGGCACGAGCGCGATCGTGCCGACCATAGATGCCGAGAAGTCCTCGAGGAAGGTGCCCCGGTGCCCGCCCGCCTCCATGCCCGAGGCGCAGACCGCGTCCGCACCCACGTCGGCCCAGGCAACGGCCTCGGCCACCGTGGTGGCTGTGCCGATGACGTAGCAGCCCGCGCCGTGCAGCCTCTGCACCTGCTCGGCGGTGAGGATGCCGAAGGTGAAGCTCGCCACGGCGGGGCGGATTTCGACCAGGGTGTCGAGCTGGGCCTGGAAGTCCTCGCACCAGCGCGCGGGCAGCGGGGGCTGCAGGCCGAACTCGGCATACAGCGGGGCCAGGCGCTCCCGGGCGGCCTGCACCGTGGCGGCATCGGGCGCGGGGGTCTCCTGCACGAAGAGGTTGAGCCCGAACGGGCGGTCGGTGCGCTGCCGGACCTCGGCGGCGGCGTCCCGCATGGCGGAGGGCGAACGCATGCCGCAGCCGAGCATGCCCAGCCCGCCGGCCGCCGACACGGCGGCCGCGAGGGCCGGGGTGTCGGAGCCCGTCATGGGGCCCTGGACGATGGGCAGTTGCAGGCCGAGGGTGTCGCGCAGGGGGCGATGGGGCATGGAGAACTCCGGTGGGGTCAAGAAGGGGTCGAAGAAGCGGCAAGCACCTGCTGCAGCGCGTCCAGCGCGGCCGAGCGGTAGCCGCGGCGGCGCACGAGCAGCGTGTCGATGGCCGTGAGCGGATGCAGCGCGAGCGGCTGGGCACCTGGCGCGAGCGCCAGCACCGAGCGCGGCACCACGCCCACGCAGCCGCCGCCCGCCACGCAGGCGAGGATCGCGTGGTACGAGCCCAGCTCCAGCAGCTGCATGGGCTGCGGGCGCGGCGCAAGCCAGTCCTGCGCGATGCGGCGGTACGTGCAGCCGGGCCCGAAGACCGCGAGCGTGCCGGGTTGCACGTCCTGCGGGCCGCTCACGGGGGGGTGGCCCGAGGGCAGCACCAGCAGCAGCTCTTCGGTGAATACGGGCTGCGTGTCGAGTGCCGCATCCGCAGCCTGGCCGGGCGGCAGGGCTACGAGCACCGCGTCGAGCGCGTGCGCGCGCAGCCGGTCCAGCAACTCTTGGGTGGGGCCCGTGGAGAGCTCCAGCGCCACGCCGGGCCATTGGCCGTGCAGGCGCGCCAGTGGTGCGGGCAGGCGGCTTGCGGCCGTGCTTTCCATCGAGCCCAGGCGCAGCCGGCCGCCGGGGCGGCCCGGACGCAGGGCCTGGCGCGCCTCCTCGGCGAGGGCCAGCAACCGGTCGGCATAGCCGAGCAGCACCTCGCCCTCGGGCGTGAGCGCCATGCGCTTGCCTTCGCGCAGGAACAGCGTGGCGCCCAGGTCGGCCTCGAGCTGGCGCACGCGCGTGGTCACGTTGGACTGCACGCGCTGCAGCCGCTCGGCCGCGCGGGTGACGCCGCCTTCCGCCGCCACGGCGCGAAAGATCTCCAGCGCCGTGAGATCGAGGGGGGTGGGTGGCTTTTCCATCTTGAAAAAGTATAAATCCAAGAAATTAAATCTCTTGATAAGATATTAAACACCGGCATGTACCGTGGCAACCAATACCCCCACATGGCCCAGGCATCCCTCTCCCCGGCGGCGGGCGCGCTTCGCGCGGCACGGCCCCTGCCCATCGCGCTCGCGGGCATGGCCGCTCTGGCGTCGGCCATGGGCATCGGCCGCTTCGCGTTCACGCCGCTGCTGCCCATGATGCTGCACGATGGCGTGATCGACATTGCCGCGGGCAGCTGGCTGGCCACGGCCAACTACTTCGGCTACCTTGCGGGGGCCCTGCTGTACATGGCGCTGCCGTGGCTGGGGCGCCGCATGGGCCGCATGCCCGGAATCCCCAACGCCGCGCTCGTGCGCGGCGGGCTGGTGGCCACGGCGCTGCTCACCGGGGCCCTGGCGTTGCCCTGGCCGGCGCTGTGGCCTCTGCTGCGCCTGCTGGCGGGGGTGGTGAGCGCGCTGGTGTTCCTCGGCACGGCCAACTGGTGCATGGGGCGGCTCGCGCAACTGGGCGCGCCCGCGCTGGGCGGGCTCATCTTCTGCGGCCCGGGGCTGGGCATTGCGCTCACGGGCTTGTCGGCCAGTGCCATGGTGGCCGCGCAGTGGAGCGCGGCGGCGGGCTGGGTGGCTTTCGGCGTGCTGGCAGCCGTGCTGTGTGCGGGCGTGTGGCGCACTTTCCGGCAGGGCCGGGAGAGCGGGGCCGCCCCGGCGCCGGCGGGCGCAGCGGTGGCACCGGCGGCCGCCCGGCCTGCGGCCGAGCGCACGCTGCTGGCCATCGCCTACGGCCTTGCGGGCCTGGGCTACATCGTCACGGCCACCTTCCTGCCCGTGATCGCGCGCACGGCGCTGCCCCCGGGCTCGGTGTGGCCCGACCTGTTCTGGCCCGTGTTCGGCGTGGGCGTGGCGCTGGGCGCCTGGCTGTCCACGCGCATCGCGCCCACGCGCGACCGGCGCGCGCTGCTGGCCTGGGCCTACCTGGTGCAGGCCGCTGCCATCGGGCTGGGGCTGTTGTGGCCCGGGCGCGCGGGCTTTGCGCTGGGCAGCCTGCTGCTGGGCCTGCCATTCACGGCGATCACATTCTTCGCGCTGCAGGAAGCGCGCCGCCAGTGGCCGCAGGCCGGCGCGGGCTTCACTGGCCTGCTCACGGCGCTCTATGGCATCGGCCAGATCGTGGGGCCGCCCATGGTGGCCTGGCTGCTCGCGCGTGCCCCGTCGCAGGCGCAGGGCTTTGATGGGGCGCTGGGTGCGGCGGCGGGCGCGCTGGTGTTCGGCGCCGCGCTCTATGCCTTCATGGTGTGGCGCTGGAGGCCATGAGGGGCAGATTCAGCACGAAGCAGGCGCCGCTGTCGCCGTCGGGCCGGTCCTCGCAATGTACGCGCCCGCCATGGCGCTGGGCGATCGAGCGCACCAGCGCCAGGCCCAGACCCACGCCGCCTTCGCGCTCGCTGGCGCCGGGCAGGCGGTAGAAGGGCTCGAAGATGCGTTCGCGCTGCGACGCGGGCACGCCCGGGCCGTGGTCGCACACGCGCAGTACGGCGCGGCCGCTTTCGCGCCGCAGTTGCAGCTGGACCTCGCCCTGGCTGTAGCGGCGCGCGTTCTCCAGCAGGTTGCGCAGCGCGCGCCGCAGCAGCCGGGACACGCCGCGCACCTCCACGCTGCTGGCATCGGGCGCAATGTCGAGGTCGGCCCCCACGCGCGCGCACTCCTCGGCGGCCAGGCCCACGAGATCGACGGGTTCGTCGGTGCCCACGTCCACCTCGCGCGCGTCGAGCCGGCTTGCGAGCAGGATCTCGTCGATGAGCTGGTCGAGTTCGCCGATGTTGCGCTCGATCTCCTGGCGGAACGCGGGCGAGGGTGTGGAGCCGCCGCTGCCCATGAGCTCCAGCCCCATGCGGATGCGCGTGAGCGGGGAGCGCAATTCGTGCGAGGCATTGGCCAGCAGCGACTTGTGCGAGGTGATGAGCGCCTCGATGCGCGCGGCGGCGGCGTTGAACTGGCGCGACAGGTCTGCCACCTCGTCCTGCCCGCCCTCGGGCACGCGCACCGAGAGATCGCCCTCGCCGAAGCGCTGCACGCTGCGCTGCAGGGTTTCGAGCCGTTGCAGCAGGCGCCGGATGATGGGGAAAACGCCCACGGCCACGGCCAGGCCCACGAGGCCCAGCATCCACAGGAACCCGAACGGCGGGCGCAGCCAGAAGGCGGCCTCGCCGCCGCGCCGCCCGCCGGGGCCGGGCCCGGCGCCACGGTCGGGGCGGGGCGCCATCTGCAGGGTGTAAAGGCTGCCGTCCAGGCCCTCGATGCGGAATTCGAGGCCCTCGCTCAACGGGCCGGGCATGCGCGTGGCCTGGCCCGCGAGCAGCGGGCGCCCCGCCTCGTCGCGCAGCACGATCTCGCGCGGCGGCGGCGCCATGGACTGCGTGTTCTGCTCGGCCGCGATGCGCCAGGCCCAGCCCACGACGAGCGTGAGCACGGCCACGCCGCCCACCACGGCGAGCCAGATACGCAGGTACAGGCGCTGGGAGAAGGCGCGGAACAAAGGCACGGCTAATCTTGCTGCTTGGCGAACACGTAGCCGACGCCGCGCACCGTGAGGATGCGCTTGGGCGTCTTGGGGTCGGCCTCGATGGCCGCACGGATGCGGCCCATGTGCACGTCGATGGAGCGGTCGAAGGCTTCGAGTTCGCGGCCGCGCACGGCCTCCATGATCTGGTCGCGCGTGAGCACGCGGCCCGCGCGCTCGGCCAGGGCCACGAGCAGGTCGAACTGGTAGGAGGTGAGGTCCGCGCTCTGGCCGCCCACGGTGACGGTGCGCGCGTCGCGGTCGATCTCCAGCGTGCCGAAGCGCAGTGTCTGCGCCGAGGCGGGCACCACGCCTTCGCCGCGCCGGCGCAGGATGGCGCGGATGCGCGCGAGCAGCTCGCGAGGTTCGAAGGGCTTGGGCAGGTAATCATCGGCGCCGAGCTCGAGGCCGATGATGCGGTCCATGGGGTCGCCCTTGGCGGTGAGCATGAGCACGGGCACCTGCGCGGCACTGCCCGGCAGCGCACGGATGCGGCGGCAGACCTCGAGGCCGTCCATATCGGGCAGCATGAGGTCGAGGATCACGAGGTCGGGCAGCACGGGCGCATCGGTGCCATGCAGCTGGGCCAGGCCGCTGCGGCCGTCGGCCTTGTGTGTCACCTGCAGTCCGTTCTGGCCGAGGTACTCGCCCACCATCTGCGCGAGGCGGGCATCGTCTTCGATCATCAGCAACTGGTGGGCGCTCATGGCGGCAGTGTAGTGGGAGGCCTGGGTCATGCAAGCCATGGTCGCGCGAAGGCATCGCGCCGAGTTGTCCCCGCCGTAAAGTTAAGTAAACACCCTCGCAAATGCCACTTCAGGCGCGTGCATGCACCCGGGACGCGAGCCACACCAGCGCCAGCACGGGCACGCCCAGCAGCGACGTGCCCACGAAGAAATCGATGTAGCCGTGCGCGTCCACGAAGCGGCCCGAAAAGCCCGCAAGCCACTTCGGGGCCAGCAGCATCATCGAGCTGAACAGCGCGTACTGCGTGGCCGAGTACTGCACGTTGGTCAGGCTCGACAGGTAGGCGATGAAGGCCGCCGAGGCGATGCCGCCGGCCAGGTTGTCGGCCGAGACGACGAAGACCAAGCCCGCCACGTCATGCCCGCGCGTGGCGAGCCAGGCGAACAGCAGGTTGCTCGCGGCCGACAGCAGGGCGCCGAGCATGAGCACGCGCATCACGCCCCAGCGCATGGCCATGGCGCCGCCCACGAAGGCGCCCGCGAGCGTCATGACCACGCCGTAGACCTTGGTCACGGCCGCCACCTCGTCCTTGGTGAAGCCCATGTCCACATAGAACGGGTTGGCCATGATGCCCATGACCACGTCGCTGATGCGGTACACCGCGATCAGGCCCAGCACCAGCAGCGCCTGCCAGCGGTAGCGGCG
>JASLFM010000399.1 GCA_030150585.1 Acidovorax sp. | reverse complement strand
GCTGCAGCTCAAGAAGATCGCCTTCCTCGACTCGGTGTTCGAGGGCCAGGCGCCCGACGACCAGGGTTTCGACACCGACGTGGCCATTGCCACGGGCGAGCTCGCCAAGCTGATCCCCGACCTCATCGAGGCCCTGGGCGGAGAAGGTCGCGCCGAGATCGGCGGTGCAGCATGACTGTGGCAGTCCTAGATCCCTGCTGCGGCAGCCGGATGATGTGGTTCAACAAGACCGACCCGCGCGCGATCTTCGGCGACCAACGCAGCGAAACCATCGTGGTCACCGACCGATCACACCACGAGGACGGCACGCGCAAGCTGTTTATCACGCCGGACCAGTTGATGGACTTCCGCGCCCTGCCGTTTCCGGATGGCCGGTTCAAGCTTGTGGCTTTCGATCCGCCACACCTGGAGCGCGCCGGACCGCGCTCCTGGTTGGCTGCCAAGTACGGGAAGCTGGGCCCAGACTGGCGAGAAGACCTGCGCCAGGGCTTCGCCGAGTGCTTCCGCGTGCTGGAGCCCAGTGGCGTGCTGGTGTTCAAGAGGAACGAGACACAGGTCAAGCTGTCCGAAGTGCTCGCCCTGACGCCTGAGCGTCCCCTGTTCGGCCAGAACACCGGCAGAGGACTCCGCACCCACTGGCTTGTGTTCATGAAAGGAGTATCAGCATGACCACTCCCCCCCGCAAAAACCACGCCTGAATCCCAAGACCCTCCGCGTGATGCGCAAGCGCAAGGAGTGGCGCAGTCGCGCTCTTGAAGCAGCGCTGCAGCTCACGACCTGGCCGACTGGAAAGCCAGGGCGCGAAGAAGCCGAGTCCGAGACCATCAAGTGTTTGAACAAGGTGCGCAGATGGTTCCGAGAGCGCCAGGCCCGCGCGGTGATCGACGTTATCCAGCGGCGGGCCGTGGCCGCATTTCGACAGCAATGACCTAAATGCGATACATCGCCCGTAACTCCTTGATGGCGTCCTGAACAGCCATTCTGAACTCAGGCGATGCACTCGGCTTTTGCGCATCTTCCAGGTGCATGCGCTCCAACCTTGGATGCCTGATGAGGTTGCGCAGAACGGCTGCCTTGATCCTTCTGTATGTTGCTTCGTCCATGTCACCTCCTTTTGCAATTGGCAGGTTGATCATGATGTCAATCCGTCAAAAGCCGCTGCGGCTGAATTTCTAAAGCAAAGCCCGCCCCGAGCGGGCTTCTTCATTTCAGGACACCCCCAATGAGCACACAACAACCCAAGGCGCTGCAGCGCTTCAAGATTGGCTATCCATCCGATTCATGGGGCGAGCGCTCAAGCACGCCTACCGGATTGCCCGACCCAAACGGCGCATGGGTGAGGCACGAGGACATATCCGAAAGCATCCGCTCCCAGCGCGCCCGCATCGAGGAACTGGAATCCCAGCTTTCCGCCATCGGCGCAGGCGGCGTGGAGCCGCTGCGCAAGCGGGAGTGCCTGCACCAGATTGCAGAGCCGCCATCTGATGGATGGCTCCAGGATGGAGGCCTGATTTACCGCCTCACGGATGAGCGCCGCCCGCAGAACCGCGACGAGATCAATGTGACGATGGCGGACGGTTCGCGCACCGACGAGGCGCGTGCACGACGCGCTGGCGAGTTGCTCGATTGCATTCGCGCATCCGCCCTTGCATCCACAGCAGCACAGCCGCCCGCAGGATGGATCAATGTCGAAGAGCGGATGCCAGAGCCCGGCAAAGCGGTGCTGCTGCTGGGCATCGGCAAGAAGACGCCGATCCGCGCCATGTGGGCAGCGAAACACACGATTGAAGCCCACATCGAGGCAGAACCGGACTGGTGCGACTATGACGAGGCCACCGATACGCACTACTGCCCCGAGGGCTGGTACGAGTGGAATGAGCACGAGGAAGTCCACTGGAGTGTGGACGGCAAGCCGCGCGCTTGGATGCCCCTTCCACCCGCACCCAAGGAATGAACCATGACCAATGACACGACACACGCTGACGTGCATGCGCTGCTGCGCGATGTCGAAGCGCAAAAGGCAGCTCGCGCCGAGCAACTGCCCACCGAACAGGACTGCATCCGCATGATGGTCCAGTGTCGCCTGCGACTTTTGGACTTGGGCTGGAAATCCGGCGAATACGCCCCCAAAGACAAGAAGATCGAAGGTATCAACCCGGGTTTTACTGGCCCAGCGGAATACCAGCACCTCGGCGGCGGCTGGTTTATCGCAGGGCGCGGCGACTGGTGGCCCGCGCCGCGCCCGCTCGTATTCAAGGAGCCCTCCAATGACCAATGAACCCAAGACCCCGGCAGCACAGCATGGGGGCGAGTATCCGCCATGCAAGGGCATGCACTGCGGCTGCACCGATGGCATCAACCACTCACTGGAGTGCCAGGCAGAGCATGCAGCAGCCATTGCTGGCGGCAAATTTGTGAAGGCAGCGCCTGCCGCTGTGGCGGGGCTGGATGGTGATGCAGACTGGGAGATTCGCGGCAGGCTCGCCGCCTCGCTCACATGCTGGCACCGCCTGACAGGCGCAGAGGCCGACGAGCTGGTTGCCTTGGCAAAAAGCTGGAGTGCACCCCAGCCACCAGCGGCAGCGCCCGCTCCCATCGACATGGTGCTGCACTGCCCGCAGTGCGGGATGCAGCATGTGGATGCGCCCGAAGACGCCGAGTGCGACGGCGAGGTCGTGCATTCGTTCGGCTGGAGCAACCCGCCCCACCGCTCGCACCTGTGCCACGGCTGCGGCCATATCTGGCGCCCCGCCGACGTGCCCACCAACGGCGTGCAGGCCATCAAGACCACGGGCAAGGCCGACAGCCCAATAGCCGCACCCCAGCCACCAGCGGCAGCGCAGGAGCCGGTAGCTTGGCTGCACACGAACAGGCTTGGAGGCGTGCAAGCGTTTACGAACGAACCGCCGCCTGGGTTGAAAGAGCAGTGCCAGCCGCTCTACACCCACCCCGCCCCACAGCAGGCAGCGCCAGCGCTGGGGGATGCGGAGGATGCTGCGCGGTATCGGTATCTGCGCGAATGCAACAGCGGGTCGCTGGTTGTCGTGGAAATCACCGGCACTGGCGATGAGGACTGGCACGTACTCACCGAAGCGGATGCAGACGCCGCCATCGACGCCGCCCGCGCCCAGGCCCAGGAAGGAGGTGAGTGATGAGTGCCCCAATGACCATGCAGCAGCTTGGTGACCTCATCAAACACATCCGCGACCACCACAGCATCGACACCACGAACCGCAAAGGAAAGCTGGTCAAGTACGTGCACCCCAACATCGACATGCGGGACGGCAAGTGCTTTTCAGTGCGCCTGCGCGGGTACGGCTGGGACGAGCTTCTCCACACGCAGAACGAGTGCCGCGACCTACCTGAGTCGCTTGACCAGCGCATCCGCGCATTTCTGGAGGAGAACAAGCATGGCTGACAAGGCTGACACCAGAAGCGCAGCGCCGAGCAGCGACGACATTGCGGAACTGAGCTTGGAGTTCATCCACCTGGAGCCGCTATCGGACTTTGACTATGAGGGCTTCGCCCGCGCCGTTCTCGCCCGATGGGGCGCACCGCATCCCGTGGCGCCGCGCGATGGTGAGCCTATTGCAGGGGAATGCCGATTCTCAGGAACCTCATGGTCTGAGTGCGACGTAGAGCACGTCCGCATGGTGCTCGCCAATCCGGAGGAATGGAAAGGCTACGAGGTGCGCTACCTGTACGCCAAGCAGCAGCCCGTGGCGCGAGAGCCGCTGACGCTTGAGCAGATTGAGGCATGCTTTGAAGAAGCTGCTGGAGCCGACGAAAGCACACACATTCGATTTGCACGCGCAATCGAACGCGCCCACGGCATCACGCCACCCTAACCATCCCCACCCCACCACCAGCCCCGCTCATGCGGGGCTTTCTTTTTGGAGCTATGCCCAACCCACACGACTGGCACGCCGCAGACAAGGCCTACCAGCTCCACCACAGCTCCTGCGCCCAGTGCCGCGCTGCCGGATGCAACCCCACCGGGCTCCAGCGCTGCCCCACTGGGGCGGAGTTGTGGGCTCAATACCAACAGGCGGGCGATCCGCCGCACTTCACCTGGCTGCGCCCAGGAAGGAGGAAACCATGATCACCCAAGAAACTGCCGCCTTGATCTACCGGGCGTACCGTGAAATCGAAGCGGGCGAAAAGCTGCTCGCCGACATGAAGGCCATCCGCGCGCGCGAAGGCCTGGATAAGACGGCGCCGACCATCAAAGACGCATTCGGCCGCCCGCAGCACCTGCAGCTTGGAATCCCGAGCGGCGAGAACGCCCACCGCATTCTCGACGTGTCGCCCATGCTTGCGGAGTCGGTGATCCGCGCCCACATTGAGAACAAGCGAGCCGAACTGGCCACCGTACAGGAGCGTGCGCGCATCGAGTTGGAAGGCAGTGCAGCATGACCCGCGACTACATCATGGTCCGCAGCTTCATCGCGCCAGCATTGGCCCTGCTGCTCACCTACTTGCTCTTTGCATTCGTGCAGTGGGAGTGGAACCCGGCAGCATGGAGTGAGCAAACAAGGGTTGCTGCGGCGTGCTTGGGAGCTTGGTTTGCATTCGCTGCGTACGGTGCATCAAAGGAGAGTGCATGACCGACTACGCCGACTACAAGCGCCTGCCAGCCGAAGAGCGCGACCGCCTAGGCTTTGCCAAGTGGCAGCAGGAACAGAGAGACAAGAGCGCACTCAAGGAGCTGGCCCGGCAGCAAGCCGCAAAGGCGAGAACGGAGCGCGAGCGAGAGAAAGAGACACCATGAACATCGCGCCCACGATGAGCCTGGCCGAGGCCGCGAACACCCTCAAGATTCACCCCCACACCCTGGAAAAGATCATCCGTGACGGTGAAATACCGGCCGGGAAGGTGGGGCGCAGCTACTTGATGCTGACGAGGGACGTGCTGGCCTATGCCGAGAAGATCATCCTCCAGCAGACAGCCGACCGGCTGGGCGGCAGACCTACCAGAGCTGGTCGGAGAGGTCCGAGCCGCGCAGGTTTGCGTAGCGCATCAGCATCCGCTGGCTGCGATGCCCGGTGATTTTCATGATCTGTGTTTCCGAGAGCCGCGTGCGCTCAAACAACCGACTCGTGGCCTCGTGCCTGCAGTCGTGAAACTTCAAGCCCTCGGCGCCTGCCTGAGTGAAGATGTCGATGTACAGCTTGCTCAGATAGTCGCTGATGGCGTCCATCTTCTTCGCTTCCCCATTCCACCAGGGGAACACCAGTGCAGTCGGCCCAGGCGCAGGGCCATGCACTTCCTTGAGGTAAGCGCGCAACTCGGCCAGCGCCACCGATGACAGCGGCACCTGCCGCTTGTCGCCGTTCTTGGTCTTGTCGAGGAACACCGTGCGCTTGGCCAAGTCCACCTGGGCGACGGTGAGCGTGAACATTTCACGCAGGCGCATGGCCGACTCCACCGCCAGGATGAACAGGCACCGAAGCGCCCGCTTGTGCTCCAGCACCAGGGGCCGCTGCTTTCGCGCCAATACCCCTTCCTCGATCTTTTCCAGAATCGCCTCGTACTCGCCGGGCTCCAGCCTGCGGTCGCGCTCCACGTCCTCGCGCTTCACGCCCGCCATGGCGGCGTCCATCTTGGTGTACTGCGCATAGCCATCGGGCAGCGTGCGCAGCGGGTGGTCCGGCATCACCAGGTAGCCCTTGCGCATGCCCCAGTCGCAGCACCGCGCCAGCGCACCGACCTTGGCCCGGATAGTGGCCGGCGCCAGCTTCTCCAGCCGCTTCATGGACATGATCCACTCGTCCACCCAGGCCGCGGTGATGGCCGTCAGCGCCGTACCGCCGACCGATGAAACGATGGTGCCCAGCGCGCCGGCATCTTTCTTCGATGGATGCGCGTCTCGCTCGTACAGGCCGATCAACTGCTGAATGGTCAGCGGCTTGTCCGGTGCCTGCAACTCCGTGGGCACGATGCCGCGGTCGAGCAGCGCATCGAGGCGCTTGGCGAACTCATCCCCCTCTGCCTCATCGGCGAAGGTCATGTAGATGGGCTTGTCCAACACGCCCGCGCGCTTGAACACGTACTCCCACCCAGCAGCCCGCTTTCTCTTGCCCGCCATAGCCACCTTTCATATCGACTTCGGCGCCGATTCTATGCCGTTAACGGTGTTAGCACGGGTGGCAAACGGCGTTTTCTGGTTGGCAGAGGCGTCCTTTGGCGTCCTATTGGGGTGGCAGAGCGGGCAAAGAAAAAGGGCTTAGATTTCTCTAAGCCCTTGTTTCTATTGATTTTTTCGTCTTGGTGGGTGGTGGGTGCTGACGGGGTCGAACCGCCGACCTACGCCTTGTAAGGGCGCCGCTCTACCAACTGAGCTAAGCACCCCACCTTGACTGGTATCAGTTCAGAGCGTCCTTCAATGCCTTGCCCGGACGGAACTTCGGCACCTTGGCGGCCTTGATCTTGATCGTAGCACCGGTACGGGGGTTGCGGCCCGTGCGGGCAGCACGCTTGCCCACCGCGAACGTGCCGAAACCGACGAGCGACACCGTACCACCCTTCTTGAGGGTTTTCTTCACTGCCTCGATCGTGGACTCCAGCGCGCGAGCCGCTGCAGCCTTGGAGATGTCGGCATTGTTCGCAATGTGCTCAATCAGTTCGGTTTTATTCACAAGATGCCTCTCGGGAAATGAGTTGATGGGAATGTCTCGAGCTCCGGGACCTTCGCGCGTCCGAAAGCTCAGCGACAGGCTGAATCATGCAGACGGGGGAAAGATGAACAGCCACAGCGTGGTTGCTGTGCTGATTAGAGCCATCGGCCTTCCAAGTGTCAATAACAACGCGCCGTTTTGCGACAGCGCTTGGGCGAATTCTAGTCGCATTTGCACGGCCCGACGGGGCTCGCAGCGGGTTTTTGTCTCGAGAGCGCCCCAATGGGCACCTTTCCGTATTGACAGGCGCGCACGGCGCATCGCCGCCTCCACGATGCTTCGCTACTTCACGCGCGCGCGGATTTCGGGCAATGCCTTTTGCAGGTAATACACCATGGACCATACGGTGAGCACGGCCGCGATCCAGATGAGCACCGTGCCCCACACGCCCGTGTCGATGGCGCCGAAAAGACGGCCGTCGTAAAGCAGGAAGGGAATGGCCACCATCTGCGCCGTGGTCTTGAGCTTGCCGATCATGTGCACGGCCACGCTCTTGCTCGCGCCGATCTGCGCCATCCACTCGCGCAGCGCGCTGATGGCGATCTCGCGGCCGATGATGATGAGCGCCACGAACACGTCGGCACGCCCCAGGTGCACCAGCACGAGCAGCGAGGCGCACACGAGGAACTTGTCGGCCACCGGATCGAGGAAGGCGCCGAAGGCCGAGGTCTGGTTGAGCTTGCGCGCGAGAAAGCCGTCGAGCCAGTCGGTGGCCGCGAACACGATGAACATCAGCGTGGCGACCAGGTTGCGCGTGGCCGGCTCGATGGGCGCATAGAACACCCCCACGATCAAGGGAATCGCGACGATGCGCGTCCAGGTCATCAGGGTGGGGATGGTGAAGAACATGGAAGCCGATTGTGTCATGCCCACGGCGTGCGCGGGCCGCCTCAGCGCAGCGCGCGGTAGATGGTTTCGGCCAGCTCACGCGAAATGCCGTCCACCGTGGCCAGGTCCTCCACGCTCGCGTCGCCCACGCCGCGCACGCCGCCGAAGCGCTGCAGCAGCCGAGCGCGCTTCTTGGGCCCCACGCCGGGGATGTCCTCCAGCCGGCTGCCGCCCACGCGCACCTTGGCCCGCGCGGCGCGCATACCGGTGATCGCGAAGCGGTGGGCCTCGTCGCGGATCTGCGCCACGAGCATGAGCGCGGCCGAGTCCTTGCCGAGGTAGACCTTCTCGCGTCCGTCGGCAAACACCAGTTCCTCCAGCCCCACCTTGCGGCCCTCGCCTTTCTCCACGCCGACGATGCGGGAGAGGTCCAGCCCCAGTTCGGTAAACACCTCGCGCGCCATCGCCACCTGGCCCTTGCCGCCATCGACGAGCACCAGATCAGGCAGCTTGACTTTCGCTTCGCCGCCGCCCGCTTCGCGCTGCGCCTCGGCCACAGGGGTGTAGCGGCGCGTGAGCACCTGGCGCATGGCGGCATAGTCGTCACCGCCGGTGATGCCTTCGATCTTGAAACGCCGGTACTCGCTGCTCTGCATCTTGTGGTGGTGAAAGACCACGCACGAGGCCTGCGTAGACTCGCCCGCCGTGTGCGAGATGTCGAAGCACTCGATGGTGAGGCGGTCCAGGTCCTCGGCATCGAGCTGGAGCGCCTCGGCCAGCGCACGCGTGCGCGCCTGCTGCGAGCCCTCTTCTGCCAGCAGCCGCGCGAGCTGCAGGTCCGCGTTCTTCTGCGCCATCTCCAGCCAGGCGCGGCGCTGCTCGCGCGGCTGGTGCACGGCCGCCACGCGCAGGCCCGCCTGCTCCGACATGGCTTCGAGCAGCGCCTTGTCCACGGGCTCGCTCACCACAAGCACGGGCGGCACGGGCACGCCGATGTAGTGCTGCGCGATGAAGGCCGCCAGCACCTGCTGCTCGACCGGGGGCGGCGCCTGCGTGGCGGCGCCCTCCTCCACCTCGTCCTCGGGCGCGAAGATGGCCGTGGCGTCGTCCACATGCACGGGGAAGTAGGGCCGGTCGCCCAGGTGGCGCCCGCCACGCACCATCGCCAGGTTCACGCAGGCGCGGCCGCCCTGCACGCGCACGGCGAGGATGTCCACGTCCTTGTCGTCGGCCGTTTCGATGGCCTGCTGGTGCAGCACGCGCGACAGCGCCGTGATCTGGTTGCGCAGCTCGGCCGCCTGCTCGAACTCCAGCCGCTCGGAGTGCGCGAGCATGCGTTCCTCCAGCATCTTGAGCAGTTCCTGCGTTTCGCCGCGCAGCATGGCCTCTGCGTTCTGCACGTCCACGGCATAGGCCTCGGGCGAGATCAGGCCCACACAGGGCCCGGTGCAGCGCTTGATCTGGTAGAGCAGGCAGGGCCGCGAGCGGTTGGCGAACACCGTGTCTTCGCAGGTGCGCAGGCGGAACACCTTCTGCAGCAGCTGGATGGTCTCCTTCACGGCCCAGCCACTCGGGTAGGGTCCGAAGTAGCGGTGGCGCTTGTCGATGGCGCCGCGGTAGTAGGCCATGCGCGGGTAGCGCTGGCCGGGCGCGTCGCCCGTGCCGTCCTTGGCCGCCACGCCGGTGATCTTGAGGAAGGGGTAGCTCTTGTCGTCGCGGAACAGGATGTTGTACTTGGGGTTCAGCGACTTGATGAGGTTGTTTTCGAGCAGCAGCGCCTCGGCCTCGGAGCGCACCACCGTGGTCTCCAGCCGCACGATCTTGCCGACCATGTGGCCGATGCGCGTGCCGCCATGGTTCTTGGTGAAGTAGCTGGAAACGCGCTTCTTGAGGTTGCGCGCCTTGCCCACGTAGAGCAGCGCGCCCTCGGCGTCGAAATAGCGGTACACGCCCGGCAGCGGCGGCAGGGCCGCAACCTGGGCGAGCAGTTCTTCGGAGTGCGCATCGGACATGGCCCGTATTGTGGCCGCGCCCCGGCGCTTACTCGGCCTCGATCTTCGAGCTCTTGATCACGTCGGCCCAGCCAGCGAAGTCAGCCTTCACGCGCGCGGCCAGCGGCTGCGGGCCCTGGTAGTCGGCCGCGGCGCCCTGCTCCTGCGCCTTCTTGCGGAAGGCCGGGTCCTCCACCACCTTCTTCAGGTCGGCGGCCAGCTTGTCGACCACGCCCTTGGGCACGGCTGCTGGTGCGAACAGCGCGAACCAGGACGTGGCATTCACGCCGGGGTAGCCGGCCTCGGCCGTGGTGGGCACATCGGGCAGGCTGGGCAGGCGCTCCTTGCCCGTCACGGCCAGCACGCGCAGTTTGCCGGCAGCGATGTGCGGCATGAACGGCGGCGCGGTGCCGAAGGTCAGGTCCACCTGGCCACCCAGCAGGTCCTGCAGCGCGGGGCCCGTGCCCTTGTAGGGCACGTGGACCATCTTGATACCGCCCTGCTGCTCCAGCATGGCGCCCGTCACGTGCTGCAGCGAGCCGTTGCCCGACGAGGCGTAGTTGAGCTTGCCCGGGTGGGCCTTGGCGTAGGCGATCAGCTCGGGCAGCGACTTCACGGGCAGGCCCTCGCGCACCACGATGATCTGCGGCGCCGAGATCACGTTGGCGATGGGCTGGAAGTCCTTCAGCTCCCACTGCGGGGCCTTGGTGAGGTGCGGCGAGATGACGTGGTAGCCCGAGTACTGCATGAGCAGCGTGTAGCCGTCGGCCTCGGCGCGCTTGACGATGGAGGCCGCGATGGCGCCGTTGCCGCCGCCCTTGTTGTCCACCACCACCGACTGGCCCAGCACCGGGCCCAGGGCCTGCGCCACCATGCGCGCCGACAGGTCGGTGGTGCCGCCGGCGGCCGTGGGCACGACCAGGGTCACGGGCTTGGCCGGGTATGCGCCCTGGGCCCAGGCCGTGGGCAGCGCCAGCGGCGCGAGCGCGGCCAGTGCCAGCGCGGCGAAGCGTTTGCGGGTGATGCGCGTCGTCATCTTGTGTTGTCTCCTTGTGCGGTTCTGTTGCGAAAAAATCCGGGTATCAATCCACCGTGGCGCCCGTGTCCTTCACCACACGCGCCCACTTGGGCAAGTCGGCCTGCACCAGCGCGCCCAGCTGGGCTGCGCTGCCCTTGAAGGGTTCGCAGCCCACGCCCGCGAGCTTGTCCACCACGTCCTTCTGCTCCAGCGCGCGCGCCACCTCGGCCTGCAGCTGCGCCACGATGGCTGCGGGCGTGCCAGCGGGGGCGAACATGGCGTACCACGGCGCCTCGCCAAAGCCCTTGAGCGTCTCGCCGATGGTGGGCGCGTCGGGCAGCGCCGCCACGCGCTTCTCGTTCACCACGCCCAGCACCTTGAGCTTGCCCGCCTTGATGAAGGCGATGGAAGATGGCAGGCTCTGCACCGACAGCGGCACCTGCCCGCCCACCACGTCGGTCGCCGCGGCGGCCGAGCCCTTGTAGGGGATGTGCTGCAGCTGGATGCCCGCGGCCTTCTGCAGCATTTCGCCGATCAGGTGGTTCAGCGTGCCGTTGCCCGCCGAGGCGATGGAATACTTGCCCGGGCTGGCCTTGGCGAGCCGGATGAGGTCCGCCACGTTGTTGCCCGGAAACGAGGGGTGCGCCACCAGCACGTAGCCCGCCGTGGCGATGGGGGCCACGGGTGCGAAGTCCTTCACGGGGTCGAACCCCGGGTTCTTGTACAGCGCCGGGCCCACCACGTGCGCGCTGTCTGCTGTCACCAGCAGGGTGTAGCCATCGTGCTTGCTGCGCGCCAGGGCCGCGGTGGCCAGCGTGCCGCCCGCGCCGGGGCGGTTGTCCACCACCACGCTCTGGCCCATTTGCTCGGACAGGCGCTGCGCCAGCACGCGCGCGATGGCGTCGTTGGCGCCGCCCGCGGCCTGCGGCACCACGAGGGTGATGGGCTTGGAGGGGTATTTGTCCTGCGCCCAGGCCCCGCTGCAAAGCAGGG
>JASLFM010000233.1 GCA_030150585.1 Acidovorax sp. | reverse complement strand
CCTGGGCCAACCACGCCCGCCGGCGCTTGCGCGCCGCGGGCGCCGTGGCCGAGGCCAACGACCTCATCGTCGTCTCCGGCCCGCTGCCCGTGGACGAAATCAACAAGTGCCTGTGGATCCGCGGCTACTGCCGCCGCATGTTCGGGCGCCTGGCCAGCCTGCCGCACGGCAAGCTGCAGCGCCAGGCGGAGCAGTGGAAAAAGGCTGCCTAGCGCCTGCCAGGCAAGCGTAAGCAGCTATCTATTCAAGAGCAAAAGGGGTTGCAAGTCCTGCAACCCCTTTTGCTTTTTTTCACTCATCCTCGGCCTCCGCAGGCACCTCCAACGGCTCCGTGTGCTTGACGATGGTCACAGGCACCGGGCTCTGGTGCACCACGGCCTGCGATACCGAGCCCAATAGCGCGCTGCGCAGCGCCCCCATGCCGCGCGCGCCGATCAGCAGCAGGTCGCAGCCGCACTGCTCGGCCATGTCAACCAGCGTGGGCGCGGGCTCGCCCAGGCCCACCTCGGTCTCGCAGGCCAGCCCCGCGGCCTCGATGAGGGCCACGGCGGGCGCCATGAGGTGCTGCGCGGCCTCCACGCTCGCGGCGGCGATGAGGTCGGCATCCTGCGTGGCCAGCTCATAGAAGGACGCCTCCTCCTGCACATGGGCCAGGATCAGTTGCGCCTGCAGCCCCTTGCGCACCAGGGCCACGCCGTGGCGCACGGCGTCCAGCGCGAGCTCCGAGCCGTCCACGGCGATCATGATGCGGTACATGGCGTCCTCCTGGTCTGAACTGTGATGGGGCTAGGGCCTGTCCTCGAATCATTCCCCCACGCGAGGGGCATCCGGGCGGTGCAGTGCTAGGCGTGGTGCGCGCCGTGTAGCTCTGCTACACAAGCAAGCCGCAACGACGCAATGCACCGCCCGGCTGCCCCTCCCTTCGGGCTGGCCTCGCAATGCGGCGTCTGCTTTGTCGCACGCCTTGCCAATAGCCACGGCTATTGGCTGCGCCGCGCTTCGCGCATCCATCCGCATTGCGAGGCCAGCGCGTGAGGGAATGATTCGAGGACAGGCCCTAGTGTAGAACCGGCAAAGGCATGCACGCGCAATGCCCCGCCGGGCCGGTCTGGGAAAATGGCGGCATGCTCACGTTCGAACTCCAAACCACCGACCCCAGCAGCCACGCGCGCCGCGGCACCCTCACGCTCAACCACGGCGTGGTGCAAACCCCCATCTTCATGCCCGTGGGCACCTACGGCACCGTCAAGGGCGTGATGCCGCAGAGCCTGCACGACATGGGCGCGCAGATCATCCTGGGCAACACCTTCCACCTGTGGATGCGCCCGGGCCTGGACGTGATGCAGAGCTTCGGCGGGCTGCACGCGTTCGAGCAGTGGAACAAGCCCATCCTCACGGACTCGGGCGGCTTCCAGGTGTGGAGTCTGGGCGCCATGCGCAAGATCACCGAGGAGGGCGTGCACTTCGCCAGCCCCGTGAACGGCGACAAGCTCTTCATGTCGCCCGAGGTGAGCATGCAGATCCAGACCACGCTCAACAGCGACATCGTGATGCAGCTCGACGAGTGCACGCCCTACGAGACCAAGGGCCACCTCACGACGGAGCGCGAAGCACGCCAGTCCATGGAGATGAGCCTGCGCTGGGCAAAACGCTCGCAGGACGAATTCCACCGCCTGCAGAACCCCAACGCGCTCTTCGGCATCGTGCAGGGCGGCATGTACGAGAACCTGCGCGAGGAATCGCTCGCGCGCCTCGTCGAAATGGACTTCCCGGGCTACGCCGTGGGCGGCGTGAGCGTGGGCGAGCCCAAGGACGAGATGCTGCGCATCATGGCCCATACGCCGCACCGCCTGCCCGCCCACAAGCCGCGCTACCTCATGGGCGTGGGCACGCCCGAGGACCTGGTGCAGGGCGTGGCCGATGGCGTGGACATGTTCGACTGCGTGATGCCCACGCGCAACGCGCGCAACGGCACCATCTTCACGCGCTATGGCGACCTCAAGATCCGCAACGCGCGCCACAAGACCGACCACCAGCCGCTCGACCCCACCTGCACCTGCCACGCCTGCGCGGGCAAGGACGGCGTGGCGTGGGCCGACGGCGGGCGCGGCGGCTTCTCGCGCGCCTACCTGCACCACCTGGACCGCTGCGGCGAGATGCTGGGCCCCATGCTCACCACCATCCACAACCTGCACTACTACCTGAACCTGATGCGCGAAGTGCGCGAAGCGCTCGATGCGGGCCAGTTCGGCGCCTTCCGGCAGCGGTTCGCTGCCGACCGCGCGCGCGGCGTCTAGCCGCGCTATTCGGCGAACACCAGCGTGACGACCAGGCCCTGGCTGTGGGCGTTGCGCCCCAGCGTGAGCGTGGCACGGTGCACGCGCGCGATCTCGTCGGCGATCGCCAGGCCCAGGCCCGTGCCTTCGCCCGCCGAGCCAGGCACGCGGTAGAAGCGCTCCACCACGCGCGCGCGCTCGGCCTCGGGGATGCCGGGGCCGTCGTCCTCCACCTGCAAAAACGCCCGTTGCACGCC
>JASLFM010000228.1 GCA_030150585.1 Acidovorax sp. | reverse complement strand
AGCGCAGCCGGGCCTGCAGATCCGACTCGAGCTGCGTGCGTTCGAGCGCGAATTGCTGCGGGCCGATTTCCTGGGCTTCGTACTTGCGCGCTATCGAGAGCATGAGCACCGTGTTCTCGAGCCGCGCATCCTGCTGCAGCGACGGCGGCAGGGCTGTGAGCCGGTCGAAGCTCTGCTGGTAGAACTGGCTCCAGGCCAGTGCGCCGGCCTGCGCCTGAGCGACGGCATTGTCGTACCAGCGCGTGTATTCCGTCAGCGCGTTGTCACGGGGGCTGGAACAGCCGATGACCAGGGCCAGGGCCGCAGCGAGGCCGCAAAGGCCATGGAGGGGAGAAAAGCGGATGTGCACGGTCGCCTCCTTCGGTGGGCCGGGACGAAACGGTCCCGCGCAGCACGGAATGCTACGCCGTTGCTATGATTTTTGCCAGTGGGGCGCCCGCCCCGTGGGCGTCACGGCAACAAAAGCCGCAACAACTGGGCCGGCAGGTTGAGCAAGGAATCGGAAAGCTGGGCCGCGTTGTCGGGCAGCAGCGTCATGGCCGAAGCCGTGAGTGCAAGGACGACGGTCGCGGTAAAGGCGGCGACAGGGTGGCTCTTGGAATGGCGCGGGTGCTTCATGGCGAACTCCCGTTTTCGGTGGCTGGGCCCTGTGAAGGCAAGAACGATGCCTTCATTAGAAGCCGGCAACGTATCGACCATACTGCGCTTGCGTGTCTGCGTGTAAGCAGGTGCAACGCCGCCCTGGGCGCCACAAAAAAACGGCGCAAGGCCATGCACGCCTTGCGCCGCGGGAGGGGAGTAGCTCGCTGGGCCGATCAGAAGCGGTGGCGGATGCCCAGCACCAGGCTGGTGCCCGAGGTCGTGTTGGTGACCTGGTCGCGCATGCCCACGGCGTACAGGTCCGTGCGCTTGGACAGGTAGTGGTCGTAGCCGATGCTGGCGGTGGTGCGGCGCACATCAAGGTTGTTCAGCTTGGTGCGGGCCACGGAGGCCTTGATCGCGCCAGCGCCGCTCAGCACGGGCACTTCGCCGCTCAGCGAGTAGGTCTTGCGGTCATCGCCCAGGCTGTCGGTCTTGGCCTGGCCGTAGGTGGCGTACACCTTGGCCACGCTGAAGTCGTAGGCGCCGCCGATCATCCAGTCGGTCTTCTTGGCGCTGAAGAGGGCCTGGATCGGGTTGTTGATTTGGGCGCTTTCGTAGAAGCCCATCACCGTCAGCGGGCCGCCGAAGTACATCACGTTCAGGCCCACGTTCTTCTTGCCGTTGTTGCCGGCCTGCTCACCGAATTGGTAGTGCAGGTTGGCCTTGAGGCCGCCGAAGTCGGGCGTGGTGTACACCACTTCATTGCCCCAACCGGTGTCGGAGGGGGTGGTGGCGTAGGGGAATGCTGTGGTGCCCATGTTGGCGTGCAGCACCAGGGGCGAGATGGTGAACGAATCGCCGAAGGGGTTCAGCAGGATGGTGGGCAGGAAGTTGGGTGCCATGCCGCGGCCCAACTGCACGGCGCCGAAGCCGCCCGACAGGCCCACGCTGGCGTCGCGCGAGAAGAAGGGGTCGCCGTTGAAGCGGCCAGGGTTGCCCGTGTCAGCGCGCATGAACGAGGTCAGCAGGAAGTTGGCCTTGAGGCCGCCGCCGAGGTCCTCGGTGCCCTTGAAACCGAACCACGAGGTGGTCATGCCGCCCGAGCCGACGACGCTGGTGCGGCCGGCGTCGCCGGCCATGCGCATCGAACCCACATAGACGTCCACGAGGCCGGTCGCCTGGACCGAGCTTTGGGCGTGGACGGAACCCAAACATGCCAGGGCGGCGCCCAGGGCGATCAACGACTTCTTCATGAGGCAGATTCCTGTAAAAAAATTACTGTGAAATTATTGCAGTAATACGCACGGTGTATGCGGTTGTTGTTTTTGTGCAATGCAATTTCGGGTATACGGCGGGCTGCATAGTGTGGGACAGCCCGGCTTCAAATTTGCACGCGGGTTCCCAGTTCAACGACGGAGTTGCTGGGCAGCTTGAAGAATTCCACCACGCTGCCGGCATTGCGGCTCATGGCTGCAAAGAGCCGCTCCCTCCAGCGGACCATGCCGCCGCCTGGTGCGGAAACCACGGTTTCGCGGCTCAGGAAGAACGAGGTTTCGAACAGGTCGAAACGCAGCCCATGGGATTCGGCCAGGGGCAGGGCCTTGGGTACATCGGGTGTATTCATGAAACCAAAGTACAAAGTGATTTGCCAAAATCCGTGCCCCAGTGCTTGGACGCTGACGCGCTCCTCCATGGGCACCCAGGGCACTTCGCGGAACACCACCGTAAGCACCACGTTGCGCGCATGCAGCACTTGGTTGTGCTTCAGGTTGTGCAGCAGCGCGGGCGGCACGGTGCTCGGGTCGGCCACCAGGTACACGGCCGTGCGCTCGGCGCGCTGCAGTGTCTGTGGCTGCAGGCTCTCGATGAACGGCGCGAGTTCCAGGCCCTCCTGCCGGATGCTTTGCACCAGCAGGGTGCGCCCGCGTGACCACGTGCTCATAAGCAAGAACAGGGCCAGGCCCAGCGAAAGCGGGAACCAGCCGCCATCGAAGAACTTCACGGCGCAGCCCGCGACGAGCAGCGCATCGATGGCGAGAAAGAACCCCGTCGCGCCAATGGCGACGGGCGCCGGCAGGCGCCAGCCTTCGCGCACGACGAAGTAGGTCAGCACCGTGGTGATGAACATCGTGAGCGTCACCGCGATGCCGTAGGCGGCCGCGAGGGCGGACGAACTGCCGAACCCGAGCACCGCCGCGATCACGCCCGCCAGCAGCACCCAGTTCACGGCCGGCATGTAGATTTGCCCCGCCTCGCGGGCCGAGGTGTACTTGACGGCCATGCGCGGCATGAAGCCGAGCTGGATGGCCTGTTTGGTCATCGAGTAGGTGCCGGAAATCACCGCCTGGGACGCAATGATCGCCGCCAGCGTGGCGAGCACGAGCACGGGCAGCACCCAGGCGTCGGGGAACAGGCGGTAAAAGGGGTTTTCGATGGCGGCGGGGTCGCCCATGAGCAGCGCGCCCTGGCCCATGTAATTCAGGGCAAGCGCGGGCAGCACGAGGCCGCTCCAGGCGATCTGGATGGGGCGACGGCCGAAGTGGCCCATGTCGGCATACAGTGCCTCGGCGCCGGTGAGCGCCAGCACGATGGCCCCCACGGCCGCGAACAGGTGCCAGCCGCGCTCGGCCAGAAAGCGCGCTCCGTGCAGCGGGTTGAGCGCCGCGAGGATGCTGGGCTGCTGCGCGATGTGCACGGCCCCCACGATGCCCAGCACGATGAACCACAGCACGATGATGGGACCGAACAGCCGGCCCACCACGTTGGTGCCGAAGCGCTGCATGACGAACAGGCCGATCAGGATCACCACCGTCACCGGCACCACGTAGGGCTTGAGCACGGGGGTGACCAGCTCCAGCCCCTCCATGGCGCTGAGTACGGAGATCGCGGGCGTGATCACGCTGTCGCCGTAGAACAGCGTCGCGCCGAACACGCCCAGCAGCAGCAGGCCGTTGCGCAGCCGGGGGCGGCCCTGCGTGGCGCTGGCCGCCAGCGCCGTGAGCGCGAGCCCTCCGCCCTCGCCGCGGTTGTCGGCGCGCAGGATCAGCACCACGTACTTGAGCGTGACCACGAGCATGAGCGCCCAGAAGATCACGGACACCGCGCCGATCAGATTGGGGGCATCCAGCGGCACCCCGGTGGCCGGGGCGAAGATTTCCTTGACGGTATAGAGCGGGCTGGTCCCGATGTCGCCGAAGACGACGCCGATGGCCCCCAGCGTCAGCGCCGCAATGCCTTGCTGGCGCATTCCGTGGCTGTGGTCATTGGGTCCCTCGGCGGCATTGGTCGCGGCAGTTGGCATGGCGGGTCTTTGGTTGTTTCGCGCAACCATACCGCGCCGCCTGCGGGCCGGCAAGGCGGCCCATGGATGGTGCGCGAGGCATGGCGTCTCGATTTCGTCACGCCAAGCTGGTATGTTCCAGCGTTTGTCTGCGGCATGCACAACACACAACGCTCACAGGAGGCTCGATGCAGGCACTACAACAATTCAGCGCCCCGGCCCTGCTCGACACCCTGGTGAGCCTGGCCACGGCCTTTGCCCTGGGCAGCGTGATCGGCTTCGAGCGCCAGGTGCGCCAGCGTACGGCGGGCCTGCGCACCAACACGCTCGTGGCCGTCGGCGCGGCCATTTTCGTGGCGCTGGGCAACCGGCTCTTCGACATCCACGGCGGACCACAGGGCGCGGTGCATGTGGTGGCCTATGTGGTCTCGGGCATTGGCTTCCTGGGCGCGGGCGCGATCATGAAGGAGGGCGCCAACGTGACCGGCCTCAACACCGCCGCCACGCTGTGGGGCTCGGGCGCCGTGGGGGCCTGCGCGGGTGCGGGCCTGATCGGCGAGGCCGTGCTTGCGGCGCTGTTCGTGCTCGCCAGCAACACGTTGCTGCGCCCCGTGGTCAACCGCATCAACCGCCGCCCCGTCAACGAGGAAGCCAGCGAGGCCACCTACGCGGTCTACGTGATCTGCCGGCGCGATGCGCAGGCCGACGCGCGCGAGGCCGTGCTCGAACTGCTGGAGGCCGCGAGCTACCCCGTGCGCGAGATCGACCAGCACGCCTTCGGCCCGCACGATGCGGAGATTGAGGCCACGCTCTATGCCACCGCCGTGAACGGCGAGGAGCTCGACAAGGTCATGCAGCAGATCGAGGCGCTGCCCGGCGTGGCCCAGGCGTTCTGGAACGCGAGCACCGACGAATAGCGGCCCTGGGTGTGTGCGCTTTTTAGATGATTTGGTTGTTATAAGTCTTCTAAAAAGTAGTTCTGGTTTGAAGGCATGGATTTGAGAATGGGCGCATGACCCATTGCGGGGCCACAAGCCGCCGAACATGACCCGATCCAGCCTGCCTTCCGCGTTCCCCTTTTTCCGCGTTTCAACTGCTTGCACATTCGCGCCCACGGGCCTGGGCAGAGGGGGGAGGGCGCGGTGAATTTCCAGCAACTGCGCTCCGTGCGCGAGGCCGTGCGCTGCGGTTTCAACCTCACCGAGGTGGCATCCACGCTCTACACCTCGCAGCCAGGGGTGAGCCGCCAGATCCGCGAGCTGGAGGATGAACTGGGCGTGCAGATCTTCGTGCGCGCGGGCAAGCGCCTCACGGGTCTCACGCAGCCCGGCGAGTCCATCCTGCCCATCGTTGACCGGTTGCTGCTCGAATCGGAAAACCTGCGCCGCGCGGGCAAGGACTTCAGCGCCTCGCAACAGGGCCGGCTCACGGTGGCGGCCACGCACTCGCAGGCGCGCTACGCGCTGCCGCCCGTGGTGCGCGATTTCCGCGCCATGTTCCCGCAGGTCACGCTGCATCTGCACCAGGGCTCGCCCAAGCAGGTGGCGGAGATGCTGCTCACGGGCGAGGCCGACATCGGCGTGGCCACCGAGGCGCTCGCGCAGCACGACGCGCTGGTCACCCTGCCGTGCTACCGCTGGACGCACAGCGTCGTGCTGCCGCAGGGGCATCCGCTGCTCGACATCGAGGGGCCGCTCACGCTGCAGCAGCTCGCGCGCTACCCCATCATCACCTACGAGGTGGGCTTCACCGGGCGCTCGCATATCGACGAGGCCTTCGCACGCGAGGGGCTGCAGCCTGACATCGTGCTCAGCGCCATGGATGCCGACGTGATCAAGACCTACGTGGAGCTGGGCATGGGCGTGGGCATCATCGCCTCGATCGCGCTCGACCCCGAGCGCGACCGCCACCTGGGCTCGCTCGACGCGCGCCACCTGTTCGACTTCAACGTCACGCGCCTGGCGATCCGGCGCGGCAGCTGGCTGCGCGGCTACGTCTACAGCTTCATCGAAACCTTCGTGCCCACGCTCACGCGCCGGGCCGTGGAGGCCGCGCTGCAGGAGCCGGCCGCGCCGTGAGGTTCAAAACACGCGGCCCTCTTCGAGGTGCTGCGTGGTGCCGTTGAGTTCGTAGTCGCCCACCACGCGCGCCTTGTGCAGCAGCGGGTTGTGGCTGAAGATCGTGCGCAGGTTGCGCCAGTGGCGGTCCAGGTTATGGCGCCGCGCCGTGGCCGACGCGCCACCCACCTCGAACAGCCGCTCGGCCGCCGCGAGCGCGAGGCGGCTTACGACGAGCTGCGTCTTGGCCGTGGCAAGCGCGCCCTGCAGCACGGCGGCCTGCGCGTCGGACGCGCCGCACAGGATGGCCTGTGCGCCCCGGTCGAGCACGCGCGCGTTCTCGGCCACGAGCGCGTCGATGGCGTGGCTCGTGGCCGCGAGCTCGCCCACTACGGACTGCACGAAAGGGTCCTCGCGTGCCGTGTCGGCGGGGCTGTGCATGGCGGGGCGCGCGTGTTCGCGCACGTAGTGCACGGCATCCGAGGCGATGTTGCGCACGATGCCTGCGGCCGTGGCCACGAGGATGAGCTGGCGCAGCGCCGAGGCGTGGCGCCCGGGCACCTGATCGCGCGCCGCGGGCGCGACCTCGTCGGCAAAGACCTGCACGTTGTCCAGCTCCAGCCCGCCGCTGGCCGTGAGGCGCTGGCCCATGCCGTCCCAGTCGTCGAGCACGCGCACGCCCTCGCGGTCCACGGGCACCACGGCGACCTGCCCGGCGCCGTCCTCGTCCACCGCATACACGCCCGCGTAGTCGGCATAGGCTGTGCCCGTGGCGTAGTACTTGCGGCCGTTGAGCCGGTAGTGCGCACCGTCGCGCGTGAGCGTGGAAGTACTGATGCCCGCGCGCGCCGTGCCCAGCTCGGTGAACGCGCCGCCGAACAGCGCGCCATCCAGCACCTGCTGGATCTGCCGCCGGTTCTGCGCCGTCGCGGGGCCCAGGCGCAGCAGCTCGGTGGTGTTGAGGTGTGAGCGCAGCGCATGCGCCACGTTGGAGTCGGCTGCCGCCAGCGTGGCGACGGCGCCGATGACATCCTCGACCGAGCCTCCCGGCCCACCCTGTTCGCGCCCGATGCGCAGCGCGCCCAGGCCCGAGGCGCGCACGCGGGCGAAGGCGTCGAAGGGCAGTTCGCGCCGCGCCTCGCGCTCGGCCGCACCCTGGGCGATGGCAGCGCAGAGCGCGGGCAGGTCCGCGAGGATGGCCTCGCGGCTGCGCGGGGCCGGGGATGGATGGGCCGCGTCGTGCGGCACGGGGGTGGCAAGTGTGGCTGCGTTCATGGGCGGTTCAGGCTGCGCTGGTGAGGGGGGCGCTGGTAAAGGGAACCCGGCCCTCGACGGGATGGCCCGGGTCGGTGAACCCCGGCGTGGACGGGTGGCCCGCGGCCACGAGGCGGTCGACCAGGGCCTCGTCCTCGGCGGTGAAGCGGTATTCGAGCGCCTTCACGTAGCCCTCCCACTGCTCGGGCGTGCGCGGCCCCGCGATGGCCGAGGTGATGAGCCGGTTGTTGAGCACCCAGGCCACCGCGAAGTCGGTGGTGGTGATGCCGCGCTCGGCCACGTGGCGGCGGATCTCCTCGGCGATCTCGATGGACTCGATGCGCCACTCGGTCTCCAGCATGCGCTTGTCCTTGCGCGCCGCGCGCGAACCGGCCTCGGGCTCGCCGCAGCTCGGGTACTTGGCCGTGAGCACGCCGCGCGCGAGCGGACTGTACGACACCACGCCCAGGCCGTAGGCTGCCGCGGCGGGCAACTGCTCGGCTTCGGCCGTGCGGTTCACGAGGTTGTAGAGCGGCTGGCTCGCGATGGGGCGGTCGATGCCTTCGGCGTCGGCCAGGTGCGCGACCTCGGCGATGCGCCAGCCGCGGAAGTTGGAGACGCCGAAGTAGCGCAGCTTGCCCGCGCGGACCAGGTCGCCGATGGCGCGCACGGCCTCGCCCAGCGGCGCGTCGAAGTCCGCGCGGTGGAAGTACAGCAGGTCAATGTAGTCCGTGCCCAGGCGGCGCAGGCTGGCCTCCACGGCCTCGATGATCCACTTGCGCGAGGTGCCGCGCCGGTTGGGGCCCTCGCCCAGCGGGTTGCCGAACTTGGTGGCCAGCACCCAGTCGTCGCGGTGCGCGCGGATGCCGCGGCCCACGACCTCCTCGGTCACGCCCTTCTGGTACACGTCGGCCGTGTCGATGAAGTTGATGCCCTGGCTGCGCGCACGCGCGATGATGCCGTGGGCCGTGGCCTCGTCGGTGGGGCCGCCGAACATCATGGTGCCCAGCGCGAGGCGGGAGACTTTCAGGCCGCTGCGGCCCAGGTAACGGTAGCTCATGGAATCGGCTTTCACTTTCTCTCGGGATGGAAGGCAATGGGGGCGGTGCCCGGCACGGGCTCGGGGTGGTGGCAGGCCACGAGGTGCCCGTCGGCGTCGGCCTGCAGCGCGGGCTCCTGCGCGGCGCACAGCGCACTGGCCCGGGGGCAGCGCGGGTGGAAGCGGCAGCCCGTGGGCAGGTTCTGCGGGCTTGGCAGATCGCCCGTGAGCGGCGCGGCCTGGCGCCGGCGCGCGGGGTCGGGCACGGCGTCCATGAGCGCTCGCGTGTAGGGATGGCGCGGCCGGGCCCAGAGGCTGCGCCGCTCACGGGCGATCTGCCAAGCCCGCAGAACCTGCCCACGAGCTGCCGCTTCCACCCGCGCTGCCCCCGGGCCAGTGCGCTGTGCGCCGCGCAGGAGCCCGCGCTGCAGGCCGACGCCGACGGGCACCTCGT
>JASLFM010000199.1 GCA_030150585.1 Acidovorax sp. | reverse complement strand
GAGGTCTTCGGCGTGAGCCGCACCATGGTGCGCGAGGCGCTGATGCAGTTGCAGGCGCGCGGCTTCGTGGAGGTGCGCTCGCGCCTGGGCTGGTACGTGGTGGAGCCCTCCTTCTCTGAGGCGCAGGAGACCTACGCCGCGCGCCGCGTGCTCGAACCCGGCATGCTGCGCGATGCGGGCCGGCCCCTGCAGTCGGCCATCCGCACGCTGCGTGAACACGTGGAGCTGGAGCGCCAGGCCATCGCCGAGCCCGACAACGCCGGCCACCGCAGCGTGCTGCTGGCGGACTTCCACGTGTGCCTGGCGCAGCAGTTGGGTAACCGCTTCCTCACCGCCATGATGGACGACCTCTCGGTGCGCACCACGCTGGTGTCCGCGCTGTACCAGTCCCAAACCGAGGCGCAGAACTCCAACGAAGACCACCTGGCCATCGTCGACGCGCTCGCCGCCGGCGACATGGCGCTGGCCGAGCAGCGCATGCGCGCGCACATCGACGCGCTGACCGCGCGGCTGGATGCCAACCTGGCCCACCGCGCCCGCGCCCAGGACCGGCTGCTGGACGCGCTGCAGCCCCCGCCCGCCCCCGCCCGCCTCAGCCGGGCACGCACTCGGCCAGAAAAGCCGGGATAAGCCGCGCCTCCCGCCGCTCCCGCAGGCAGTACAGGTACTCCGCCAGCACCGGCACCACCTCCTCGAAAGGCAGCACCACCAGCTCCGGGTGGGCCGAGGCCTCGTGCTGCGCGAACACGCTCACACCCATGGAGCGGATAACGGCCTCGCGGCTCGCGATCTCCAGCACCTGGCGCGGCGCCACGCCGGCCTGCGCAAGCATCTCCTCGGTGCGCTGGCGCGTCATGGAGCCGCGCTCGCGCAGGAACAGGCTGCATCCCGCCAGCTCGGCCACGCGCACGGCCCGCCGCGCGGCCCAACCTGCTGCGCGCGCGCGTGGTCGAGACCGTGTTCCTCGGCCCCGTGGCGCTCGTGCGCCTGTACAGCGAAACGCTGCAGTGCACGCTCGACGCGCAATGGCCGCTGCGCCACGACGCGCAACTGCCCGACTGGCTGCACGGCGAGGTGTTCGTGGAGCTGCCCACCGCCGCGCTGCAGCCGCTCGCGCTGCCCGACTCGATGCGGTGGGCCGCATGAGCGCGGCTGCCCCCCATCTCCCCGCCGCCGCGCGCGGCGCGGGGCGCGCCACATTGCCCACGTCCGTGCGGCTGGAGCGCCCGCTGCTCGCACTGCTGCTAGCCGCCGCCCTCGCGGCCCTGCTGCTCGCGGTGCTGGCCCCCGTGGTGGCCCTGCTGGCCAAGAGCCAGTGAAACGCCGACGGCAGCTTCGCGGGCCTGTCGCACTTCGCAGCCTACGCGCGCGGCCCCAGCGTGGGTACCTCGCTCGCCAACAGCCTGTGGCTTTCGGCCCTGTCGGCCACGCTGTGCGTGGCGCTGGCCTACGTCTACGCCTACGCGGTCACGCAAAGCTGCATGCCGCTGGCGCGCTTCTTCCGTGCCGTGGCGCTCATCCCGCTGCTCGCGCCCTCGCTGCTCATGGTAATCAGCCTCATCTACCTGTTCGGCAGCCAGGGGCTGCTCAAGGGCTGGCTGCTGGGCGCCTCGGCCTACGGGCCCATCGGCATCGTGCTGGGCTCGGTGCTGTGGACCTTCCCGCACGCGCTGCTCATCCTGTGCACCACGCTGGTCGCGAGCGACGGCCGCCTGCACGAGGCCGCCACCACGCTGGGCGCAGGGCGCTGGCGCATCTTCCGCCAGGTCACGCTGCCCGCCAGCAGCTACGGGCTCATGATCTCGTGGGTGGTGGTGTTCGTGCTCGTCATCACCGACTTCGGCGTGCCCAAGGTCATCGGCGGCAACACGCAGATGCTCGCCACCGACATCTACAAGCAGGTGATCGGCCAGCAGAACCTGCCCATGGGCGCCGTGGTCGCCATGCTGCTGCTCGTGCCCGCGGGGCTCGCCTTCTGGGCCGAGCAGCACCTGCGCGCGCGCCAGTCGGCCACCCTGGGCGTGCGCGCCGTGCCCCACGTGCCCCAGCCGCACGCGCCGCTCGACCGCGCGCTGCTGCTGTACTGCGGCGTGGTCGCGCTCGTGCTGCTCGGGGTCATGGGCACGGCCATCTTTGCCTCGCTCGTGAACTTCTGGCACTACAACCTCACGCTGTCGATCAAGAACTACCGCTTCGACCTCATGGACGGAGGCGGCTGGGCCAGCTACGGCAACTCGCTGCGCCTGGCGCTGTCCACGGCCGTGGCGGGCGCGCTGCTGAGCTTCGTGACGGCCTACGTCGTGACCAAGCCTGCGCGCTTCGTGCGCGCACGGCAGTGGCTCAACGCCATCGCCACCCTGCCCATGGCCGTGCCGGACCTGGCGCTGGGCCTGGGCTACATCCTGTTCTTCAACGCGGCCTGGAACCCGCTGCACGGCCTGTACGGCCTGTACGGCCTGTACGGCCTGTACGGCCTGTACGGCAGCATGGCGCTGCTGGTGGCCTGCACGGTCGCGCACTTCTTCTCGGTGGCGCACATCACGCAGCTCGCGGCGCTGCAGCAGCTCGACACCGAGTACGAGCGCGCCGCGCAGGCGCTGGGCATTCCGTTCTGGCGCATGCTCTGGCGCGTGCACCTGCCCGTGTGCCTGCCCACGCTCATGCAGGTGGCGGGCTACTTCTTCGTGAACGCGATGACCACCGTGTCGGCCGTGGTGTTCATCTAC
>JASLFM010000192.1 GCA_030150585.1 Acidovorax sp. | reverse complement strand
AATAGGGACAGGCCTCACGAAAACGCCGCTATCCTCGGCACTTTGGCCCACAGTGTCCCTTGGCTCGCGTGGGTCACAACCTCCAGCCTTGCTCTCCTACGCTGCTGCTTCCATGACGGCATTTCTCTCGCTGCGCGCGTTTCGGTTCTGGATTCCAGGCCTTGCGATCGCCGTGGCGGGACTATCGACCAGCATCTGGCTCGCTCGGCACCAGCAGGCTGCTGGGGAGGCCGTTGCCCGGTTGCGTTTCACCGAGGAGGCGCGCTCCTCGACTGACGCCATTGCCCAGCGGATCGCGGCGTACACCGAAATGGTGTCTGGCCTGCGCGACCTGTTCCTTATCCATCCCCAGCTCAGCCGCACCGATTTCGAGCGCGTGGTGACCGAGCGCGAATTGCCCCAGCGCTACCCTGAAATCCGCAACCTGTCGTTCGTGCGCTGGGTGCCCGCGGCGGAGCTGCCCGCATTCGAGGCGCGCATGCGTGCCTCGCTGCCACAAGACCGCAGGGGCATGGTCGACCTGATCCACCCGATGGGAGAGCGGCAGGACTACTACATCACGGAATACGTCTGGCCGCTCAACGGCAACGACGGTGTGCTGGGGCTCGACATCGTTTCCCAGCCCGCCAATTTCGCCGCCTTGCAAGCGGGGCGTGCCACGGGGCGCCCTGCCGTATCGGCACCGTTCGAGCTGGTGCAGGAGCGGGAGTTGCGCACGGGCTTCGTGCTGCGCATTCCGGTGTTCGCTGCTGGCAGCGGCTCGGAGGGGGCGCACGCACGCTTCGTCGGCGCAGTGGCAGCCTCGGTGCGCGTGCATGACATGCTGCTTGCCGTGGGCTCGTCTGGCTTCCTGCGCGGCGTGGCGCTGCGCATGGAGGACGTCGGGGCCGTGGGCGACCTCAGCGTGGCCAGTCCGCCAATACCGCTCGCGGAGCCCGTGTTGCCGACCTCCGCGCAGGCGCTGCAGGAGGTGCGCGAACTGCAGGTGCACGACCGGCGCTGGCGCCTCACGTTTTCGTCCAGCGACTCGCCCCTGTCTGCGACGGAGCGGCTGCTACCCTGGTGGATTGGCGGTGGCGGGTCGGTCTTGTCGCTGCTGCTGGCGGCCCTTGTGACGCTGCTGGCGCGCCAGCGCGCGCTTGCGCTGAATGAGGCGCAGGAGTCGCATGCGGCCATGCTGCACAGCGAAGAGCGGTTTCGCGCAGTATTCAACCAGGCGGCCGTGGGCGTGGCGCAGATCCACACGCCCACAGGCCGCTTCGTGCGTGTGAACCAGAAGTACTGCAGCATCCTGGGCTATACGGCCGACGAGATGCTCGAGCTGGACATCCAGACCGTGAGCCACCCTGAGGAACTGGTGGAAGATCTGGCCCAGATGGAGCGCCTCAAGAGCGGAGAGATCGTCGAATTCCACATGGAAAAGCGCCTGTTCCGCAAGGACGGCCGGGCGATCTGGGTCGATCTCACAGTGTCGCCCATGTGGCGCCAGGGCGAGGCCCCCAGCTACCACATCGCCGTGGTGCAGGACATCACCGAGCGCCGCCGCATGCAGGACACGCTGCAGGACAATGAACTGCACCTGCGCAGCATCCTTGACCGGCTGCCTGTGGGCGTGTGCCTGGTGCAGAGTGACGGGCGCATGACTTTCCGCAACGAGCGCTTTCTGCAGATCTGCGGGTACACCGAAAAGGAAGTGCCCAACGCCGAAGCCTGGTGGACGCAGGCCTACCCCGATGCGGAGTTGCGCGAGCGCACCCGCCACCACTGGGTCGAGGAGCGCGAGAAGGCGCGCGCAGGCGATGGCACCATCGCCGCGGGCGAGTACGTGATCCGCTGTCTCGACGGGCAGCGCCGCGCGGTCGAGATCTCGGGCGTGCTGCTCGGTGAAGACCACCTCGTGACCATGGTGGACCTGAGCCAGCGCAAGGCCGCCGAGGAAGAGATCAAGTACCTGGCCTTCTACGACCCGCTGACGCAGTTGCCCAACCGCCGCCTGCTGCTGGACCGCCTGCAGCAAGCCCTGGCGGCCAGCGCGCGGCGCCAGCGCAGCGGTGCGCTGCTCATGCTGGACCTGGACAACTTCAAGACGCTCAACGAGACGCGCGGCCACGACTGCGGCGACTCGCTGCTGCGCCAGGTCGCCCAGCGCCTGCGCGAATGCATGCACGAGGACCACACCGTGGCGCGCCACGGCGGCGACGAGTTCGTCGTGGTGCTCGAAGACCTGGCCGACAGCCCAGAGGAGGCCGCTGCGCGCGCCGAGGTGGCGGGCCAGAAAATCCTCGGTGCGCTGCGCGAGCCCTACCTGCTCGAGGGCGAGGAATACCACACCACCGTGAGCATGGGCGCCACGATCTTCCAGGGCCTTTCGGAGAGCGTGGACGAATTGCTCAAGCGCGCGGACCTTGCCATGTACCAGGCCAAGGCGGCGGGGCGCAACTCCCTGCAGTTCTACGACCCGCGGGTACAGGCCGTGGTGCGCGCGCGGGCCGCGCTGGAGCTGGACATGCGCGCGGGCCTCGCGCAGGGGCAGTTCGAGCTGTTCTACCAGCCGCAAATGGAGGGCGGCCGCATCACGGGCTGCGAGGCGCTGCTGCGCTGGCGCCACCCGCGCGACGGCTTCATATCGCCGGTTTCGTTCGTGCCGCTGGCGGAAGATACGGGCTTGATCCTGCCGCTGGGCGAATGGGTGCTGCAGTCGGCCTGCATGCAGCTGGCGGCCTGGGCACAGCAGCCCCACCTTGCGCACCTGAGCCTGGCCGTGAACGTGAGCCCGCGCCAGTTCCACCAGGCGGGCTTCGTGCCCCAGGTGCTCGCAGCGCTCGCGGGCACGGGCGCCGAGGCGCGCCGGCTCAAGCTCGAACTCACCGAGGGGCTGCTGCTCCAGGATGTAGAGGACACCATCGAGAAAATGGTGCAGCTCAAGGGCTACGGCGTGGGTTTCTCGCTCGACGACTTCGGCACGGGCTATTCGTCGCTTGCCTACCTCAAGCGGCTGCCGCTGGACCAGCTTAAGATCGACCAGGGCTTTGTGCGCGATGTGCTCACCGACCCGAACGACGCGGCCATCGCGCGCACCATCGTGGCCCTGGGCACCAGCCTGGGCCTGCGCGTGATCGCCGAGGGCGTGGAGACCGAGGCGCAACGTGACTTCCTCGCTCGCAACCACTGCCACGCCTGGCAGGGCTACCTGCTGAGCCCGCCGGTGCCTGTGGCGGAGTTCGAGGCCCTCGTGCAGCGCCACAACCATGCCTGAGTGGAAGGTTGTCGCGCTGTACCTGACCACGGCCGTGGCCGAAATCGTGGGCTGCTACCTGCCCTGGCTCTGGCTGCGGCAGGGGGCCAGCGCCTGGCTTTTGGTGCCTGCGGCGGTCAGCCTTGCGCTGTTTGCATGGCTGCTCACGCTGCACCCAGCGGCCGCGGGGCGCGTGTACGCGGCTTATGGCGGCGTTTACGTGACCGTGGCCCTTGCGTGGCTGTGGCTCGTGGACGGCATCCGCCCCACGGCCTGGGACGTGGCCGGCGTTGCTGTCACGCTCGTGGGCATGGCCATCATCGCGTTTGCCCCGCGGGCGGGTTGATTTGCTCTTGTTTCAATAGCTGCCTGCGCAAACTGCAAAGGCGCTGGGGCCACTTCCGGCCCCCAACGCCAAAGCGCTGCTCCCCGCAGCGGGTCCGCCCCGCCCGCACGGTATCATTCGGGCCTGTTTCTCCTGGGCCGCCGCCCTTTAGCCAGCCCCGTGCGCCTCAACTCCATCAAGCTCTCCGGCTTCAAATCCTTCGCCGAACCCACCAACTTCATGCTGCCCGGCCAGCTTGTGGGGGTGGTGGGGCCGAACGGCTGCGGCAAATCCAACATCATGGATGCCGTGCGCTGGGTGCTGGGCGAGAGCAAGGCGAGCGAGCTGCGTGGCGAGTCCATGCAGGACGTGATTTTCAATGGCACCACGAGCCGCAAGCCCGCGAGCCGCGCGAGCGTGGAACTGACGTTCGACAACAGCGACCACCGTGCTGGCGGGCAATGGAGCCAGTTCGGCGAGATCGCCGTCAAGCGCGTGCTCACGCGCGATGGCAACAGCAGCTACTACATCAACAACCAGCCCGTGCGCCGCCGCGACGTGCAGGACGTGTTCCTGGGCACGGGCCTGGGGCCGCGCGCCTACGCCATCATCGGCCAGGGCACCATCAGCCGCATCATCGAGTCGCGCCCCGAGGAGCTGCGCCTGTTCCTTGAGGAGGCCGCAGGCGTCTCGAAATACAAGGAGCGCCGCCGCGAGACCGAGAACCGCCTGGCCGACACGCGCGAGAACCTCACGCGCGTCGAAGACATCCTGCGTGAGCTCAACGCCAACCTCGAAAAACTCGAGAAGCAGGCCGAGGTGGCCGCCAAATACAACGCGCTGCAGCAGGACGTGACGCTCAAGCAGCACCAACTCTGGTTTCTCAAGCGCGCAGATGCCGAGGCCGACCAGGCCCGCGTGCGCGCCGAAGGGCTGCAGGCCGTCAACGACCTCGAATCGCAGATGGCCGACCTGCGGCACATCGAGGCCGAACTCGAGACCGTGCGGCAGGCCCACTATGGTGCCGGCGACCAGGTCAACCAGGCACAGGGCAAGCTCTACGAGGCCAGCGCCGAAGTCGGCCGGCTCGAGGGCGAGATCCGCTTCGTGGTCGAGG
>JASLFM010000191.1 GCA_030150585.1 Acidovorax sp. | reverse complement strand
CGTTCTCCAGCCGCGTGGCGGGTTTCCAGCGCAGCGCGTCGTCGCACTGCAGCGCGAGCGAGGACGCGAACACGTCGGGCGTGAAGCCGCCGTTGAGGTTGCCCAGCCATACGCCGTCCACGGCCTGGCCGTCGATGCCCGCGTGCGCCATGGCCTCGCGGCCC
This sequence comes from Acidovorax sp., assembly GCA_030150585.1. GTDB lineage: Bacteria > Pseudomonadota > Gammaproteobacteria > Burkholderiales > Burkholderiaceae_C > JASLFM01. The sequence continues at coordinate 3,483 of JASLFM010000191.1, read as the reverse complement.
GCGCGCGTGATGAGGTCTTCGAGCGAAAGGTTGTCGAGCCGGCCGAACGGCAGGTGGGCCCAGCCCACGATGGAAACACCCATGCGAATCTCCCAAGGAATGAGGTTGGGGAACGACTATAGGCAGGCGCCGCCCGCCCCGGCAGTCGCAGAAATACACTAGGGTTCTCCCTGAGCACCCCTCCCACCATGGCCCAGCCCCCCGCCCCCTCGCCCCAGGACAGCGACCTGCGGCTCGCGTTCGACATGGCGCCCGTGGGCCTGCTGGTGTCGCGCCACCGCGTGGTGCATTCGTACAACCCGGCCTTCTGCCAGATGTTCGGCTATGCGCCCGAGGCGCTCGTGGGCCGCTCGCTGGAGCAGCTCTACCCCTCGAGCGGCGAGTACGAGCACATCGGCGAGCGCGCGCTCGCGGCCATGCAGGCCAGCGGCACCTATGCCGACGAGCGCATCATGCGCAAGCAGGATGGCGCCTTGTTCTGGTGCCATGTCTCGGGCCGCGCGATCGACCGCGCCGACCCGTTCGCGGCGGCCGTCTGGGCCTTCGAGGACCTCTCGAACGCACGCCCCGTGACGGCCGGGCTCACGGCACGCGAGCGCCAGATCGCGCAGCTGCTCGTCACGGGCCAGAGCAGCAAGCTAATCGCGCGTGCGCTGCAGATCAGCCCGCGCACCGTGGAGGCGCACCGCGCGCGGCTCATGCGCAAGTTCGGCGTCTCGTCCCTGGGTGAACTCATCGCACAGCTCATGGGCCGGCATTGAGCGCACCGCCATTGCTCCTGAAAAGGTAGCTGGCAGCGCAATTGAATCCAGCGCCTGGGCGCCGATTCACCTCGAATGGGCCAGACGACCGCGCGCTGACTATGATCGCGTCTTTCCACAGGAGACCCCGATGGCCTACATGCTGCTGGTGATGGAACCCCATGGACAGCGCGCCGAGCGCGGACCCGAGGCCGGCCAGCAGGTCTATGCGCGCATGCTCGAATTCGGCCAGCGCCTGCAGGCGCGCGGCGTGCTGCGCGGCGGCGAGTCGCTCGCGCCCGACCACCGGGGCGTGCGCGTGCAGGTGCGCGGCGGCCAGCCCCGCCTGCTGGACGGCCCGTTCGCCGAAACCAAGGAGATGGTGGGCGGCTTCTTCCTGCTCGACTGCGCGACCGAGGAGGAGGCCGTGGCCATTGCCGCCGAATGCCCCGCGGCCGAGTGGTGCACGGTGGAAGTGCGCAGGCTGGCGCCCTGCTGGGAGAGTTGATTTATCGGGGTTTACCCTTGATTCGTTGTGCGACTGTCGATCCAGCCGCACGCCGATCGTCGTAGCGGCAGAAGGGCCTTAAAGCGGGCTTTTCATCCACCCCCAAGGAGTGATGCCATGCGATTTCTCATCATCGTGCGGTCGGTGCCCGAGTTCGAGGCCGCCACCCAGCCTGCGCCCGACAAGGCGCTGCTGGACTGCATGACCGACTACCACACGCAGTTGGCCCAGGCGGGCGTGCTGCTCGACGCCAACGGCCTCAAGCCCAGCCGCGACGGCTGGCGCATCCGCTACCACGGCGGCCAGCGCACCGTGGTGGAAGGGCCGTTCACCGAGACCAAGGAGCTCATCGCGGGCTACACGCTGATCCAGGTGCGCTCGCGCGCCGAGGCGCTCGAATGGGCACGGCGCTTCCCCAATCCCGTGGGCGAGGGGCGCGATGCCGAGATCGAGGTGCGCCAACTCTACGAACCCGAAGACTTCGACACCAGCCCCGCCGCGGAGCGCCTGCGGGCCCTGCCAACCATCCAGGACTGAAACCATGAGGACCCGAAACATGCTGATCTTTTTCGCTTGCGCCATCGGCCTCGCACTCGCCGCGCTGCTTATCTACGCCGCCACGCGGCCCGAGCAGTTCCGCATCGAGCGCAGCCTGCACATCGCCGCGCCGCCCGAGCGCATCTTCCCGCTCATCAACGACCTGCACGGCTTCAACACCTGGAATCCTTTTGCGCGCAAGGACCCGAACCTGCAGGGCAGCTACGACGGCCCCGCGAGCGGCCCGGGTGCGCGCTACGCCTGGCAGGGCAACAAGAACGTGGGCCGGGGCAGCATGGAGATCCTGAACGCCACGGCTTCCAGCCAGGTCGCCATGCGGCTCGACTTCACCGAGCCGTTCGAGGCGCACAACCTCGTGGACTTCACCCTCACGCCCGAGGGCGGTGCCACCACCGTCACCTGGGCCATGCACGGCCCCGCGCCCTTCATCAGCAAGCTCATGGGCATTTTCTTCCCCATGGAGCGCATGGTCGGCCCCGACTTCGAGGCGGGCCTGGCCACGCTCAAGACCCTGGCCGAAAAGCCCTGACCCCCAACACGCCCCATTCACTGGAGAAACACCATGCACCAAAACATCTTCGTCAACCTGCCCGTGAAGAACCTCGAACGCTCGATGGCTTTCTTCCGCGCGCTCGGCTACGGGTTCAACATGGACTTCACGAACGAGCAAGCCGCGAGCCTCGTGCTCGGCGACAACCTCTACGCCATGCTGCTGACCGAGCCCTTCTTCCAGGGCTTTACGGGTAAACCCATTGCCGATGCAAAGCAGAGCACCGAGGTGCTCGTATGCCTCTCGTGCGCGAGCCGCGACGAGGTCGACACCCTCGTGCGCAAGGCACGCGAAGCTGGCGCCGCCGTGCCGCGCCAGCCGCAAGACCACGGCTTCATGTACGGGCATGGCTTCGAGGATCTCGACGGCCACATCTGGGAACTCGTGCACATGAATCCGGAAGCGGCGTGAGCGCAAGCGCGAAGCAGGGCGACGCCGCGCGGCGCGCGATCGATGCGGTCTGGCGCATCGAGTCCGCGAAGGTGATTGCGAGCGTGGCGCGCGTCGTGCGCGATGTCGCGCTCGCGGAAGAACTGGCGCAGGATGCGTTCGTCGCGGCGCTCGAGCACTGGAGCCAGCCGGGCGTGGGCGTGCCGGAGAAGCCGGGAGCGTGGCTCATGACGACAGCGAAGAACAAGGCGCTCGACCGGTTGCGGCAGCACGCGCTGCACGCGCGCAAGCACGAGGAGTACGGCCGCGATCTCGACGCGCAGGAGGCGCACATCACGCCCGATTTCGTCGATGCGCTCGATGCGGCGCGCGAGGACGACATCGGCGACGATCTGCTGCGGCTCGTCTTCGTGGCGTGCCATCCGGTGCTGTCGCTCGATGCGCGCGCGGCGCTGACGCTGCGCCTGATCGGCGGGCTCACCACCGACGAAATCGCGCGCGCGTTCCTCGTGCCGGAGCCGACGATCGCGCAGCGCATCGTGCGGGCGAAGCGCACCTTGTCGGGGGCGCGCGTGCCGTTCGAGGTGCCGAAGGCGGACGCGCGCACGGCGCGGCTGGGTTCGGTGCTCGAAGTCATCTATCTCGTGTTCAACGAAGGCTATTCGGCGACCGCCGGCGATGACTGGATGCGTCCGGGCTTGTGCGAAGACGCGCTCAGGCTCGGGCGTATCCTCGCC
>JASLFM010000089.1 GCA_030150585.1 Acidovorax sp. | reverse complement strand
TGGTGCCACGCGCCTTCAGGGCTTGGGCGCGCAGCGCCACGTCGGCGCGCAGTTGGCGGGAGAGGGCGTTGCCGTCGATGAGTTGGGCAGTCATGTCAGAAAAGTACCAGTCAAAAAGCACTGCAGCGCTTGCGGGGCAAGCGCTGGCAGCTATGAAAATCGAAGTCAGGCCTTGGCAGGCGATTGTCCGAGGGCGATCTTGAGCAGGTCGGCCACGGTGTTCGCATTGAGCTTTTCCATGATGTTGGCGCGGTGCGCCTCCACGGTCTTGATGCTGATGCCCAAGTCGTCGGCGATCTGCTTGTTCAGGCGGCCGGCCACGATGCGCTCGAGCACCTGGGCCTCGCGGCCCGTGAGCTTGGAGAGCAGGGCGTCGCGGCTCGCGGCCTGCTGGTGGCCCGCGAAGGCTTCGCGGGCATGGTCGAGCATGCGCTCGACGAGGCCGAGCAGCTCTTCCTCGTTGAAGGGCTTCTGGATGAAGTCGAGCGCACCCTTCTTCATGGTGTTCACGGCCATGGGCACGTCGCCGTGGCCGGTGATGAAGACGATGGGCAGGGGCGACTTGCGCTCGATGAGGCGGTCCTGCAGCTCCAGGCCCGTCATGCCACCCATGCGGATGTCGACGATCAGGCAGGCGACCTCGCGCGGGTCGTAGCGCGAGAGGAACGATTCGGCCGAATCAAAGCAGCGCACCCGGTAGTCCTTGCCCTCCAGCAGCCATTGCAGGGAGTCGCGGACGGCCTCGTCATCGTCAACCACGTAAACGGTGCCTTTTTTCGGGATCAAGCTCATGCAATTGTCCTTGGATTTGGTGCGTTTGCTACAGAATTCGTAGTGGCATCCGCAGGCTGAGCCAGCGGCAGCCAGAAGGAGAACCGGCAACCGGTAACCTCGGAACCATTGTAGAGGTTCTCGGCATGCATCCTGCCCTGGTGCGACTCGACGATGCTGCGGCACAGGTTCAGGCCGATGCCCATGCCTTCGCTCTTGGTGGAGAAGAAGGCCTCGAACAGGCGCTCCAGCACCTCGGGCGCGAGGCCCCGGCCCGTGTCCTGGACGGTGAACTCGATCACCTGGCGATCATCGATCTGCTTGGGCACCACGCGCAGCTCCACGCTGCGGTTGGGGGCGGGGCGGCGCGCCTGCTCGATCGACTCGGCGCCGTTCTTCATGAGGTTGACCAGCACCTGCTCGATGAGGATGGTATCGGCCATCACGGGCGGCAGGCGGGCGGCCACGTAGTGCGTGAGGCGCACGTTGTGGCGGCGCAGCTCGATGTCGGCCAGCTCCACGGCCTCGCTGACCATGCTGGTCACGTCGGAGAGCTGGCGGTTGGGCTCGCTTTTCTTCACGAAGGCGCGGATGCGCTGGATAATCTGGCCCGCGCGATGGGCTTGGTGCCCAGTCTTCTGCAGCGCCGAGAGCAGGGCCTCTTCGGTGATCTGTCCGCTTTCGATGCGCGAGATCATGCCGCTGCAGTAGTTGCTGATGGCCGTGAGCGGCTGGTTGAGCTCGTGCGCCACGCTGGATGCCATCTCGCCCATGGTGATCAGGCGGCTTACCGATTGGGCGCGCTCGGCCTGGCGGGCGGCCTGCTCCTCGGCCAGGCGGCGCGGGGTGATGTCGGTGGCAATCACCATCTGCGCCAGGCGGCCGTCCACCCAGTTGAGGTAGCGCGAGCGCACTTCGAGCCATTTGCCGAGGTCGGGAAGATAGATCTCGGCGTTCTCGGTGCGGGCGCTGGTCAGCGGGTCGGTGGGCAGGCCCATGAGGCCGTCCTCATCGTCCATGCCGCCCGCGTTGGTGGGCGCCTCGCCGTTGGGTAGCACGCCGGCCTGGGCCACGAGCTGCAGGTGGCCCGTGGTCTGCGAGCCGAACCATTGGCGGTAGAGCTTGTTGGCGAACAGCAGCTCCTCGCTGCCCAGGGGGGCGACCGAGACCGATGCGTCGAGCGCCTCCAGCACGATCGTGAACCGTTCGTGCGACGCTGAGAGCTGCTCGCGGATGCGGTTGGGCTCGGTGATGTCGGTCATCGACGTCATCCAGCCCGTCTGGTGGCCGTGCGCGTCGATGAGGGGGGATACATAGAGCCGTGCATCGAACAGCGTGCCGCTGCGCCGGCGTACGCGCACCTGGAAACCGCCCTGGATGGTCTTGCCCGAGAGCTCGTCGCGCAGTTTGGCGTGCAGGCTCTCGTGGTCCGACTCGGGCCAGTAAGAGTAAGGCGGTAATTGGCCCACGAGTTCGGACTCGGTCCAGCCCGTCATCTGGCAGAACGCGGCGTTCACATAGGTGATGCGGCCCTGCATGTCGAGCGCGCGCATGCCCGTGAGGATGGAGTTTTCCATTGCGCGGCGGAAGTTGGTCTCGGCGATCAGCGCTTCCTGCGTGCGCATGCGCCGGCGCGTGTGCCGCCAGGTGGCAATGAGCATCCAGGCCGTCATCGCGCTGAGCGTGCCCACGAGCCAGAACAGCCCGCTGCCCACCACGCCCAGCGAGGTGCGGTAGGCCTGTGCACGCAGCATGAGGCCGTTGCCCACGGGCGAGACGGGGACTTCGTAGGCGTTGGTGCGCGCGCGCCAGGGTGTCCACTGGGCGGGGTTGCGCGGCGCCAAAGGCGTGCCGGCCAGTATCTGGTTATGCCCGTCGAGCAGCGTGACGGCATAGCGCGCGAGCACCTCGGTGGGCGTGCCATAGCGCAGCAGGCTGTCGATGGAGTATTCGCCCAGCACCACGCCGCTGAATTTGCCCTGCGCCGCCAGCGGCACCTGCAGCTGCAATAGCGGTGCTGATTCGCCCGACGTGGCCGCAGGCTGCGAGTACACGGGCTGCTGCAGGTCACGCGCGAGGCTGAAGGTGTCGGCCGTTTCGCCGGGCTTGAGCACCTCGCCCGCGATGCGCAGCTGGCTGCTGGCCACCGTGGGCGCCGCGTGGCTGGCCCGAATGCGGCGCTTGTCGTCAATCCAGGTAATGGCCTGCAACTCGGGGTACTGGCTGATGAGGGCCTCGGCGCGGCTCACGAATTCGGCACGCTCCAGATCCTGGTTGGACAGGTCGCGCGCGATGCGCATGAGCTGCTCCTGCCGCTCCAGCAAGCGCAGGCGCACGCGCTGCTGCGCATATTCCACGTCGCGCTTCAGGGCTTCCTGCTCGCGGTCCAGTTCCTCCATGCGCAGGTACCAGAACGCGGCGACGATGGCTGCCATGAACATCAGCACGGCGGCAAGCGGCGCGAGTGCCGCGAAGCGGTCCTGGCGCGTGGGTGACAGGCTGCGCCACCAGCGCAGCCACGGGCCGCGGGGGGCGGGCGTGGGCGGGGGCTCAATGGGTGTGGGTTCCATGGTGGAAGTGTAGGGGAGCGCCCGGTTCCCCTGGAGTGCTTCATTGCTTTGATTTCATAATTTGAAAACTAAAAGCACTATTTGAAATTGGAAAAAAATGTGCGAAACTAGAGCCAAGCCACTAAATTGCAACCCGTACACAAGGAGACAAGCATGGCTGCTCAGCCCGAACATGGCGTCGGCTCCGACGTTGATCAGCAGGAAACCCGTGAATGGCTGGACGCGCTGTCCGCCGTCATCGAGCGCGAGGGCCCCGAGCGCGCCCATGCGCTGCTCGAGGAATTGCTGGAGCATGCGCGCCAGAACAGCATCGACATGCCGTTCTCGGCCAATACCGGTTACGTGAACACCATCGAGCCCGAGCAGGAAGTCCGCTGCCCCGGCAACATCGCTATCGAGAAGCGCCTGCGCGCCTACATGCGCTGGAATGCCATGGCCATGGTGGTGCGCGCCAACCGCCTCAACCCCGCCGATGGCGGTGACCTGGGCGGCCACATTGGATCCTTTGCATCGGTCGCCAGCATGTTCGGCGCCGGCTTCAACCATTTCTGGCATGCCGAGAGCGAAGGCCATGGCGGCGACTTGCTCTACATCCAGGGCCACAGCGCCCCCGGCATCTACGCCCGCGCCTACCTCGAGGGGCGTCTCACCGAGGAGCAGCTCGACAATTTCCGCCAGGAAGTGGACGGCAAGGGGCTGTCCAGCTACCCGCACCCCAAGCTGATGCCTGAGTTCTGGCAGTTCCCCACCGTCAGCATGGGCCTGGGCCCGCTGATGGCGATCTACCAGGCGCGCTTCCTCAAGTACCTGCATGCCCGCGGCATTGCCGATACCGCCAATCGCAAGGTCTGGGTGTTCTGCGGCGACGGCGAGATGGACGAACCCGAATCGCTGGGCGCCATCGGCCTGGCGGCGCGCGAGAATCTCGACAACCTCGTGTTCGTCATCAACTGCAACCTGCAGCGCCTGGACGGCCCGGTGCGCGGCAACGGCAAGATCGTGCAGGAGCTCGAGAGCGAATTCCGTGGCAGTGGCTGGAACGTGATCAAGCTGCTGTGGGGCAATGGCTGGGATGCGCTGCTCGCACGCGACAAGACCGGCAAGCTGCGCCAGCTGATGATGGAGACGCTGGACGGCGACTACCAGGCCATGAAGGCCAACGACGGCGCTTTCGTGCGCAAGAACTTCTTCGGCCGCTATCCCGAGACGCTCAAGCTCGTGGAGCACATGACCGACGAGGAGGTGTTCGAGCTGCGCCGCGGCGGCCACGAGCCCGCCAAGGTCTACGCCGCCTTCCACGCCGCCAACGAACACAAGGGCCAGCCCACCGTGCTGCTGGTCAAGACCGTCAAAGGCTATGGCATGGGCAAGGCCGGTGAGGGCAAGAACACCGTGCACCAGACCAAGAAGCTGTCGGACGAGGACATCAAGTACATCCGCGACCGCTTCAACATCCCGATCCCGGACAGCGAGCTGCCCAACATCCCGTACTACAAGCCGGCCGATGACACGCCGGAAATGAAGTACCTGCACGAGCGCCGCAAGGCCCTGGGCGGCTACCTGCCGCACCGCCGCACCAAGGCCGACGAGAGCTTCACCGTGCCTGCGCTCGAAACCTTCAAGGCCATCCTGGAGCCCACGGCCGAGGGCCGCGAGATCTCGACCACCCAGGCCTACGTGCGCTTTCTCACGCAGTTGCTGCGCGACCAGGCCATCGGCCCGCGCGTGGTGCCCATTCTCGTGGACGAGGCCCGTACCTTCGGCATGGAAGGGCTGTTCCGCCAGATCGGTATCTACAACCCCAAGGGCCAGCTGTACACCCCGGTCGACAAGGACCAGGTCATGTACTACAAGGAAGACAAGGCCGGCCAGATCCTGCAGGAAGGCATCAACGAAGCGGGCGGTATGAGCTCGTGGATCGCCGCGGCGACGTCGTACTCGACGAACAACCGCATCATGATCCCGTTCTACGTGTACTACTCGATGTTCGGCTTCCAGCGCATCGGCGACCTGGCCTGGGCGGCTGGCGACATGCAGGCGCGCGGCTTCCTTCTCGGCGGCACCTCCGGGCGCACCACGCTCAACGGCGAGGGCCTGCAGCATGAGGACGGCCACAGCCACATCCTGGCGGGCACGATCCCCAATTGCATCAGCTACGACCCGACCTTCGCGCACGAGGTGGCGGTGATCATGCACGACGGCATGAAGCGCATGGTCGAGCGCCAGGAGAACGTCTTCTACTACATCACGCTGCTCAACGAGAACTACGCCATGCCCGGCCTCACGGTGGGCACGGAAGAGCAGATCATCAAGGGCATGTACCTGTGCAAACCCGGCGCCGAGGGCGACAAGCGCGTGCAGCTCCTGGGCTCCGGCACCATCCTGCGCGAGAGCCTGGAAGCCCAGACGCTGCTGGCCGCCGACTGGGGCGTGCAGGCCGACGTGTGGAGCTGCCCGAGCTTCAACGAGCTGACCCGCGACGGCCAGGACGCCGAGCGCTGGAACCTGCTGCACCCTCTGGAAACGCCGCGTGTTCCCTTCGTGGCACAACAGCTGGGCAAGAGCACGGGCCCCGTGGTCGCGTCGACCGACTACATGAAGAACTACGCTGAGCAAATCCGCCCGTTCATCCCGGCTGGCCGTACCTACAAGGTGCTGGGCACCGATGGCTTCGGCCGCAGCGACTTCCGCAGCAAGCTGCGCGAGCACTTCGAGATCAACCGCCACTACATCACCGTAGCCGCCCTCAAGGCCCTGGCCGAAGAAGGCAAGGTGCCCGCGGCCAAGGTGGCCGAGGCCATCAAGAAGTACGGCATCAACACCGAGAAGACCAACCCCCTGTACGCCTGACGTATTCCGGAGACAAACATGGCATTGGTAGACATCCAGGTCCCGGACATCGGG
>JASLFM010000068.1 GCA_030150585.1 Acidovorax sp. | reverse complement strand
GGGGATCTCGGGGGCGATCCAGCACCTGGCGGGGATGAAGGACTCCAAGGTGATCGTGGCGATCAACAAGGACCCGGAGGCGCCGATCTTCAGCGTGGCCGACTATGGGCTGGAGGCCGATCTGTTCACGGCCGTGCCGGAGATGGCAGGCCGACTGTGAAGTAGCCACGGTGTGCCGCCCCTGCCGTGGCGCAGGTGCGGCAACCTGTGGACGCACCCCAGCACCAAAAATACAACTTCAAGGAGACCTATGTTGCACGCGCATTCCCGCCGCAACTTTCTGCGCACCGTCGCTGCGGGTACCGCCGTGGCGGCCGCAGGCAGCGCCAGCTGGGCCCAGGGCGCCTGGCCCAACAAGCCCATTCGCATCATCGTGCCGTACACGGCTGGCGGCTTCACCGACCAGATGGCCCGCCTGCTGCAGGTGGGCCTGCAAAAGGCCTTTGGCCAGCCCGTCGTCGTCGAGAACAAGCCGGGTGCCAACAGCATCATCGGCGTGGACCAGGTCGCCAAATCCGCGCCCGACGGCTACACCTTCGGCGTGGTGATCGCGGCCTATGCGGCCAACCCCTCGCTCTACCCCAAGCTGCCCTACAACCCCAAGAAGGACTTGGTGGGCGTGTCGCTCATGGGGGTTTCGCCGCTGGTCGCGGCTGTGGCGCTGAATGCGCCGTTCAAGACCACGGCCGAACTGGTTGCCTATGCCAAGGCGCATCCGGGCCAGGTCAGCTTCGCATCCTCGGGCTCGGGCTCGGCCGCGCATCTGACCTCCGAGCTGATGGGCCTGCTCACCCATACCGAGATGGTGCACGTGCCTTACAAGGGCGCCGCGCCCGCGCTGCAGGATCTCATGGGCGGCCAGGTGCCGCTGTTCCTGGACCCGCCGCCCAACCTGATCCAGCCCGCCAAGGCTGGGCGCATCCGCCTGATCGGCGTGGCCAGCGACAAGCGCCTGCCGGCCCTGCCCGACGTGCCGACCTTTGCCGAGCAGGGCATTCCCGGCCTGGTGGGGAGTACCTGGGCCGCCATGGTGGCGCCCGCCGGCGTGCCGCGCGAGATCGTGCAGCGCATGTCGCAGGAAGTGGCGCGCATCGTGCGCAGCGAAGAGATCCGTACCCGCATGGAGACCACCATGGGGACCTTTGCCGAGGGCAGCACGCCCGAAGAGTGCGACGCCTTCATGGCAGCCGAAACCGCGAAATGGGGCAGGGTGATCCGCGAGGCGAAAGTGACGCTGGATTGATGCGCCGGGCCAGCCAGGCCAGTTCCTCATCAACCCATACGGCATTGTGTGCTGCACACCCACACACGCTGCGGCGCGGCCGTCTCGGCGCGATTGACGTGCTGCGGCCCCGGGGTTGCGGACCCCTGTGCCGCCGCTTTCAGCCCCGCTCCACGGGCCGCGCTGGGTCGCTGCACCATTCGCTCCAACTGCCGGCGAACAGGCCCGTGGGGCCGAGACCTGCCACTTCCATGGCCAGCAGGTTCGGCAGCGCAGTCACGCCGCTGCCGCACTGGTGCACCACCGTGCACGCATCGCGGCCCTGCAGCAGGGCCTCGAACTCCGCGCGCAGCAGCGCCGAGGGCTTGAAGCGACCATCGGCCGCGATGTTCTCCATAAAGGGGCGGTTGAGCGCGCCCGGAATGTGGCCCGCCACGGGGTCCAGCGGCTCCACCTCGCCGCGGTAGCGTGGCGCGGCGCGTGCGTCCAGCACGGTTTGGCCCGGCTGGCCCAGGGCTGCCAGCACCTCGGCGGCCGTGACGAGGCGGCGCAGCGGCGCTTGCAGCGCGAACGTGCCTGGTGCGCGGGCGGGCTCGTCGCCCTGCACCACAGGAAGGCTGGCCGCCGTCCAGGCCTGCAGGCCCCCGTCGAGCACGGCCACGGCATCATGGCCTGCCCACTTGAGCATCCACCACAGGCGGGCGCATTGGCTGGAGCCATTGCGGTCGTACACCACGGCCTGCATGCCGTTGGCAAAGCCCACGCTGGCCAGCCATGCCCCAAAGCGCTCGCGCGTGGGCAGCGGATGGCGGCCCCCGGAGGCAGCGGGCCCGCTCTTGCAAGAAAGGTGCTTGTCCAGGTGTGCGTAGACCGCGCCGGGGATGTGGGACTCGCGGTAGCGCTGCTCGCCCGCATCGGGCTGCGCGAGCTCGAAGCTGCAGTCGAAAACCATCAGCGGCGCGCCGCTGGCCTGGAGCGATTGCAGTTCGGAAACGGAAATGAGCGTGGTGTAGGGCATGGGCGGCATCGGTAGGGTGACGCCACCATTGTGGCTCAGTGCTCCTCGGCGGGCGTGCCCGGCGCCGCCCGTGCGCGCAGGATCGTGGCCACGATGCCGCTGGCCACGATCAGCGCCATGCCGATCCAGCCGATGAGCGGAATGTCGTCGCCGAACAGCAGCACGCTGTAGAGCCCCGCGAACACGATGCCCGAGTACTGCAGGTTGGCCACCACCAGGGTGCCGCGCTGCGTGCGCGCCGTGGCGTAGGCCCGCGTGAGGCACAGCTGCCCGAGCGCCGCGAGGATGCCGATGGGCAGCAGCCACAGCGCGGGCCAACCCGGCCATGTGGATACGCCCGCCACGGTCATGGCCGCGCCGCCCGCGATGGCCGAGCCCATCGCGAAGTAGAACACCGTGCGCGTCTCGGGCTCGCCCAGGCGCGATAGTGCCATCACCTGCATGTAGGCGAACGCGGCCGACAGGCCCGAGAGCAGGCCCACGAGGCCCGCGAACATCTGGTTCTGGTCGAGGCTGGGGCGCAGCATCAGCACCACGCCCGCGAAGCCCGCGAGCACGGTGAGCACCAGCGGCGCCTGCAGCGGCGGGCGCGATTCCGCGGAGGCGGGGCGCCACGCGAGCAGCGCGCCGCCCACGAGGAAGGCCGCGATCCACACGCTGCTCATGTAGTTGAGCGTCATGGCCGTGGCCAGCGGCAGGTGGCCGATCGCATAGAACCACGAACCCAGCGATGCAACCCCCACGAGGCTGCGCCAGGCATGCATGCCGGGGTAGCGTGTGGCCAGCCGCACGCCCTGCGAGCGGGCCAAGCCCCAGAGGATGGCCATGCCGATGAAGCCGCGATAGCAGACCAGTTCGGCCGCGTTGAAGTGGGCCGAGGCGATCTTGACGCACACGCCCATGCTGGCGAACAGGAACGCGGCCAGCACCATCCAGAGGGCTTGCATGGGGAAAAAGGTGTGGGAGT
>JASLFM010000041.1 GCA_030150585.1 Acidovorax sp. | reverse complement strand
AGTGTCAAATCGGCCTCCAGCGCTTATCCATCAAGCGCCAGCAGCTATCAAAACAAAAGCGCTATGCCGCCCCGAAATGCGGCACGAGCGCACCCGCCGGCTGCCCGCTCTTGAGCGCGGCGGTGAAGGCGAGCATGCGGTCGATGGGCTGGCGCGCGCGCGGGATCAGCGCCGGGTCCACGTGGATGGCGTTGGCGCCCGTCTCCAGCACGCGCGCCACGTCGGCCAGGCCGTTCATCGCCATCCAGGGGCAGTGCGCGCAGCTCTTGCAGGTGGCGCTGTTGCCGGCCGTGGGCGCCTCGTAGAAGGTCTTGCCAGGGTTCAGCGTGCGCAGCTTGTGCATCATGCCGTTGTCGGTGGCCACGATGAACTCGCGCGCGTCCATCTCGCGTGCAGCCTTGAGGATGGCGCTGGTCGAGCCCACGGCGTCGGCCAGGGCCACGACCTCGGCGGGGCTCTCGGGGTGCACGAGCACCTTGGCCTGGGGGTGCTCCTTCTTGAGCAGCTCCAGCTCCAGCGCCTTGAATTCGTCGTGCACGATGCAGGCGCCGTTCCAGAACACCATGTCGGCTCCCGTCTCGCGCTGGATGTAGGCACCCAGGTGCCGGTCGGGCGCCCAGAGAATCTTGTGGCCCGCATCTTTCAGCGCACGCACGATGTCGAGCGCGCAGCTCGACGTGACGAGCCAGTCGGCACGCGCCTTCACGGCCGCGCTGGTGTTGGCGTAGACAACCACCGTGCGGTCGGGGTGCGCATCGCAAAAGGCAGAGAACTCGTCGACGGGGCAGCCCAGGTCCAGCGAGCAGGTCGCGTCGAGGTCGGGCATGAGCACGGTTTTCTCGGGGCTCAGGATCTTGGCCGTCTCGCCCATGAACTTCACGCCGCTCACCACCAGCGTCTGCGCCGCGTGGTCGCGGCCGAAGCGCGCCATCTCCAGCGAGTCGCTCACGATCCCGCCAGTCTCCTCGGCCAGGTCCTGCAGGTCCGGGTGCACGTAGTAGTGCGAGACCATGACGGCGTTCTTCTCCTTCAGCAGGCGGCGGATGCGGTCCTTGAGCGCGGCGCGCTCGGCGGGGCTGGGCTCGGGGGGCACGCGGGCCCAGGCATGCTTGGTGGAGCAAGCGGCACCCTCGGTGCCGGCGAGCGGTTGCTCGTACTCCACATCCTTGATGGCGATCGTATTCATGGCAAGGCTCTCGCCGCCGGGCTGCGGCGGCATCGTGGGGGCTCCATTGTCTCGCCTCAGGAGAGCTCTTGCAGGCGCATCGAGAAATCGGTGGCCTTCACGTCCTTGGTCAGCGTGCCGATGGAAATGCGGTCCACGCCCGTCTCGGCAAGCGCGCGCAGGCCGTCGAGCGTGACGCCGCCCGAGATTTCGAGAATGGCGCGGCCCGCGTTCATCACGACCGCCTCGCGCAGCAGGGGCAGCGGCATGTTGTCGAGCAGCACCATCTTGGCGCCGGCCTCCAGCGCCTCGGCCAGTTGCGCCAGCGTCTCGACCTCGATTTCGATGAACTTCGCCCGCGCGGCCACGGCCTGGGCGGCGCGCAGCACGGCCGTCACGCCACCCGCGGCAGCGATGTGGTTCTCCTTGATGAGCACGGCGTCGTGCAGGCCGATGCGGTGGTTGGTGCCGCCGCCCGTGCGCACGGCGTACTTCTGCGCCAGTCGCAGTCCGGGCAGGGTCTTGCGCGTGTCCACGATCTGCGCGCGGGTGCCCGCCACAACGTCCACGTAGGTGCGCGTCTTGGTGGCCACGGCCGAGAGCAGTTGCAGGAAGTTGAGCGCCGTGCGCTCGGCGCTGAGCAGCGCGCGCGCGTTGCCCTCGATCTCCAGCACCACCTGGTCGGGCGCGCAGCGCTGGCCCTCGGCCACGTGCCAAATGAGTTGCACGGCGGGGTCGAGCGCGCGCAGCGCGGCCTCTGCCCAGGGAGCGCCGCAGATCACGGCGGCCTCGCGCGCCAGCACACGGGCGCGGGCGCGCCGTGCCGGGTCGATCAGGCCGGCCGTGAGGTCACCGCCGCCCACGTCCTCCTGCAGCGCGCGGGCCACGTCCTCACGCGCCAGGGCCGCGATGGCCTCGGGGGTTGTAGGGGTTTCAGTCCAGTTCGTCATGGCGGCAAGCATAGCCGTATCGCATAGACTCGCGGCACTTCCGCAGGGACCCGCACCATGACCGTACCCCAAGCCCCCGCGCCGGCCACCGCCGGCACGCCCTACGGCACGCTGCCGACCGCATCGCCGCTGCCGCAGCGCCGCCCCGTGAGCCTGCCGCGCCTGGCGCAGATGCGCGCCGCGGGCGAGAAGATCGCCATGCTCACTGCCTACGATGCCACCTTCGCTGCCGTGGCCGATGCGGCGGGCGTAGAGTGCATCCTCGTGGGCGACTCGCTGGGCATGGTCTGCCAGGGCCTGCCCAGCACCGTGGGCGTGACGCTGGACACCATGGCCTACCACACGGCCAGCGTGGCGCGCGGGCTGCACCGCGTGCAGGGCACGGCCTGGCTCATTGCCGACCTGCCCTATGGCACCTACCACGAGTCCCGCGAACAGGCGTTGCGCAGCGCCTGTGTACTGATGCAGGCCGGTGCCCACATGGTCAAGCTCGAAGGCGGCGGCTGGACGGCACCCACCGTGGAATTCCTCGTGCAGCGCGGCGTGCCGGTGTGCGCGCACCTGGGCCTCACGCCCCAGACCGTCCACGCCGTGGGCGGCTACCGCGTGCAGGGCAAGGACGAGGCCGCCGCGCGCCAGCTGCGCAAGGATGCGGCCGACCTGCAGGACGCGGGCGCCGCCATGCTGGTGCTGGAGATGGTGCCCGCCACGCTCGCGCGCGAGCTCACGGCCGCCCTGCCCCACTGCCACACCATCGGCATCGGCGCGGGCAGCGGCACGGCGGGCCAGGTGCTGGTGATGCACGACATGCTGGGCGTCAACCTCGGCAAGAACCCGAAGTTCGTGCACAACTTCATGCAGGGCGCCGGCAGCGTGCGCGGCGCCATCGAAGCCTATGTGCAGGCCGTGAAACAGGGGCGCTTCCCCGACGACGCGGTACACGCCTGGTAACCCCATTCCCATTCTTCGCCACTCCATGCACATCGCCCACTCCATCGCCGACCTGCGCTCCGCCCTCGCGGGGCGCGGCCGCCCCGCCTTCGTGCCCACCATGGGCAACCTGCACGACGGCCACATCGCGCTCGTGCGCCAGGCCAAGCCCCTGGGCGACGTGGCGGTGGCGAGCATCTTCGTGAACCGGCTGCAATTCCTGCCGCACGAGGACTTCGACAGCTACCCTCGCACCTGGGAGGCCGACTGTGCCAAGCTCGAGGCCGCGGGCTGCGACGTGCTGTTCGCCCCGCGCGAGAAAGACCTCTACCCCGAGCCGCAGACCTTCAAGGTGCACCCCGACCCGGCGCTCGCCGACATCCTCGAAGGGCACTTCCGCCCCGACTTCTTCGTGGGCGTGAGCACGGTGGTGATGAAGCTGTTTGCCTGCGTGTTCGCGGGCAGCGCAGGCACTGCCGTGTTTGGGCGCAAGGACTACCAGCAGCTCATGGTGATCCGCGAGATGGTGCGCCAGTTTGCACTGCCCATCGACATCGTCGCGGGCGACACCCGCCGCGCCGAGGATGGCCTGGCGCTGAGCTCGCGCAACGGCTACCTGAGCGCGCCCGAGCGCGCCGAGGCCGTGCACCTGAGCCAGGCCCTGCGCGCGCTGGCCCAGGCCGCCACCGCGCCGGGCGCCGACCTCGCAGCCCTGGAAGCCCAGGCCCTGGATGCCCTGCGCGCGCGCGGCTGGCAGCCGGACTACCTCACCGTGCGCCAACGCAGCGACCTGCAGCCGCCCGCGGGCGCTGCGCAGCCTGGCACGCTGGTGGCGCTGGGCGCCGCGCGGCTGGGCGCCACGCGGTTGATCGACAACCTGGAGTTTTGAATCAGAAACCCGGCGTTTCTTCTGCCGGTTCACGCCCCATGAGCTGCGCCACGGCATCCTGCGGACGCAGGTACCCGTCGAGCAGTGCCACGACGGCCCCGGTGATGGGCATGTCCACCCCCAGCCGCGCCGCGCGCTGGGCCACGGTGCGCGCGCAGTAGACGCCCTCGGCCACGTGGCCGAGCGACTCCACGGCCTGGTCCAGCGTGCGGCCCTCGGCCAGCAGCAGGCCCACGCGGCGGTTGCGCGAGAGGTCGCCCGTGGCGGTGAGCACCAGGTCGCCCAGACCCGACAGGCCCATGAAGGTCTCGGCCCGCGCCCCGAGGGCCAGGCCCAGGCGCGTCATCTCGGCCAGGCCGCGCGTGATGAGCGCTGCGCGGGCGTTCAGGCCCAGTTGCAGGCCGTCGCACAGGCCCGTGGCGATGGCGAGCACGTTCTTCACGGCGCCCCCTACTTCGACGCCCACGATGTCATCGTTGGCGTACACGCGCAGGCTGGGGCTGTGAAAGGCCTCGACCAGCGCCTGGCGCACGCCGGCGTGCTCGCTGGCAGCCACCAGGGCGGTGGGCTGGCCGCGCGCCACCTCGAGCGCGAAGCTCGGGCCGCTGAGCACGCCTGCTTTCAAATCAGGAGCAACCTGCGCGCGCACTTCGTGCGCCAGCAGGCCAAAAGACTGTCCATCGGCCGCGGCCTCGAAACCCTTGCAGAGCCAGGCCACGGGCACGGAGCAGCCGCGCAGTTGCGCGAGCAGCCCACGCAGCGCTGCCATGGGTGCGGCCACGACGACGAGCTGCGCGCGGGCCACGAGGGGCGCCAGGTCGCCGCTGGCAATGGCCAAGGCGGGCGGAAAGGGAACGCCGCGCAGGTAGCGTGCGTTCTCGCGCGCGGCCTGCATGGCGGTGGCCTGGGCGGCGTCGCGCGCCCACAGGGTCACGGCGTGCCCTGCAGGGTGAGCGGCCGCGCTCAGGCCCAAAGCCGTACCCCAGGCGCCGGCTCCGATAACTACGATATTCATAGCAGCTTGCGCAAGCCTGTCAGGCGCCAAAGGCCTTTTTGGCCTTGGTGATTACTGCGTGATGATGGGCGAGCCCGCGTTGCCGGCCTGGGCGGCCTGCTGCTGCTCGTACATGGCCTGGAAGTTGATTTCTGCCAGGTGTACGGGCGGGAAGCCGGCGCGCGTCACGGTGTCGGCCACGTTGCCGCGCAGGTAGGGGTAGACGATCTGCGGGCAGGCGATGCCGATGATGGCGCCCATCTGCTCTTCGGGCACGTTGCGGATCTCGAAGATGCCGGCCTGCTTGGCCTCGACCAGGAACACGGTCTTGTCCTTGATCTTGGTCTGCACGGTGGCCGTCACGGCCACTTCGAAGATGCCCTCGGCCACCGGGGTGGCTTCCACGCCGAGCTGGATGTCCACGCTGGGCTGCTCCTGCTCCAGCAGGATGGCAGGGGAGTTGGGCTGCTCCAGCGACAGGTCCTTCAGGTACACGCGCTGGATCTGGAACACGGGGGTTGCTTCTTCGGCCATGGTGATCTCGGTTTTTCAGTCAAAACAAAGCCCGCCAGGGAAGGGTTCCCACAGCGGGCGGCAGGGGCACATTATGCAATGCCCGTTGTGCAGGTCAGGCGGCCAGCAGCGGCATGAGGCCGCCCTGGGCGTCGAGCGCCACGAGGTCGTCGTGGCCGCCCACGTGGGTGTCGCCGATGAAGATCTGCGGCACGGTGCGGCGGCCGGTGATCTCCATCATGTGCTGACGCAGGGCCGGGTCGGTGTCCACGCGGATTTCCTCGATGTTCTCGACGCCCTTGGACTTCAGGATCTGCTTGGCGCGGATGCAGTAGGGGCAGACCGCGGTGGTGTACATCTTGACGGCTTGCATGGCGGATCAGCCTTTCGCCACTGGCAGGTTGGCCTCGCGCCAGGCGGCCAGGCCACCGGCCAGGGCCTGGGCGTTCTCGTAGCCGAGCTTCTTCGCCACGGCCACGCCGCGCTGGGCGCGCGCGCCCTTGGCGCACACCAGCACCAGCGGCAGCGCCTTGTTCTTGACCATGCCGGGCAGGCGCTCCTCCAGTTGGGCCAGCGGCACATTCCTCGCCCCGTTCACATGGCCCGCCGCGAATTCCTCGGGCTCGCAGACGTCGATCACCACGGCCTTCTCGCGGTTGATGAGCTGCACCGCGTTGGCCGCCGTGAGCGAGCCGGCGCCCGCGCCCTTGAGCACCGGCAGCAGCAGCATGGAGCCCGATGCCAGGGCGATGAAGAACAAATACCAGTTCTCGATGATGAATTTCACGTCAGTCCTTGGGGTGGCAAACCCCGCAATTTTAGAATGCTGGGTTTTGACCTGTTATCCCTAGGGAATCCATGTACAAGCTCGTCCTCATCCGCCACGGCGAATCCACCTGGAACCTCGAAAACCGCTTCACCGGCTGGACTGACGTGGACCTCACGCCCACGGGCGTGTCCCAGGCCATGTCGGCGGGCAAGCTGCTCAAGGCCGAGGGCTACGCTTTCGACCTGGCATTCACGAGCGTGCTCAAGCGCGCCATCCACACCCTGTGGTACACGCTCGACGAGATGGACTGCACCTGGCTGCCCGTGGTGAAGGACTGGCGCCTCAACGAGCGCCACTACGGCGCGCTGCAGGGCCTGAACAAGGCCGACATGGCCAAGCAGTACGGCGACGAACAGGTGCTGGTCTGGCGCCGCAGCTACGACACGCCGCCGCCGGCGCTCGAGCCCACGGACCCCCGCAGCGAACGCAGCGACCGCCGCTATGCCGGCCTGCCCGAGGGCAGCGTGCCGCTGACCGAGTGCCTCAAGGACACCGTGGCCCGCGTGCTGCCGTTCTGGAACGAAGCCATGGCGCCCGCGATCCGCTCGGGCCAGCGCGTGGTGGTGGCCGCGCACGGCAACTCGATCCGCGCGCTGGTGAAGTACCTCGACGGCATCTCCGACAGCGACATCGTGGGCCTGAACATCCCCAACGGCATCCCGCTCGTCTACGAGCTGGATGCAGATCTCAAGCCCCTGCGCCACTACTACCTGGGCGACGCCGAGGCGGCCGCCAAGGCAGCGGCAGCCGTCGCCTCCCAGGGCAAGGCGTAAAGACCCGGTAAAGCTCCGCACGGCAGCGCGAAAGGCCATACCCGTGCGGAACCCACGCGGGTGCGGCCCTTCCAAGGTGTATATTGAAGTGGTAAAGGTGTTGTGTATGGGCCAGAAACTGAAAATTGCGGGTTGGGTGTCGGTCGGCGTCGTTGCCGGCGCACTGACCACGGTGTCGCTGCAGACCGTGGCGCGCGGCGCCATGACGCCGCTGCCGCTGGAAGAAATCCAGCAGCTCTCCGCCGTATTCGGCCTCATCAAGACCGACTACGTGGAGCCCGTGGACGACAAGAAGCTCATCACCGACGCCATTTCGGGCATGGTGTCGAGTCTGGACCCGCACTCGCAGTACTTCGACAAGAAGTCGTTCCGGGAATTCCGCGAGGGCACCTCGGGTCGCTTCGTCGGCGTGGGCATCGAAATTACCCAGGAAGACGGGCTCATCAAGGTGGTTTCACCCATCGAGGGCTCCCCGGCCTTCCGCGCGGGCCTCAAGACGAATGACCTGATCACCAAGATCGACGACACCGCCGTGCGCGGCCTCGCACTCAACGACGCCGTCAAGAAGATGCGCGGCGAGCCCAACACCAAGGTCACGCTCACCATCTTCCGCAAGGACGAAAACCGCACCTTCCCCGTGACGATCACGCGCGAGGAGATCAAGACCCAGTCCGTCAAGGGCAAGGTGGTCGAGCCCGGCTACGCCTGGATCCGCCTGTCGCAGTTCCAGGAGCGCACGGTGGACGACTTCGTGCGCAAGGTCGAGGAGGTCTACAAGCAGGAGCCCAACCTCAAGGGCCTGGTGCTCGACCTGCGCAACGACCCGGGCGGCCTGCTCGATGCGGCCGTGGCCATCTCGGCCGCCTTCCTGCCCGAGAACGTCACCGTGGTGTCCACCGACGGCCAGCTTGCCGAAAGCAAGGCCACCTACAAGGCCGCTCCCGAGTTCTACGTACGCCGCGGCGGCGGCGACCCGCTCAAGCGCCTGCCCGCAGCGCTCAAGACCGTGCCGCTCGTGGTCCTGGTCAACGAGGGCTCGGCCTCGGCCAGCGAGATCGTGGCTGGCGCGCTGCAAGACCACCGCCGCGCCACCCTCATGGGCAGCCAGACCTTCGGCAAGGGCTCGGTGCAGACCGTGCGCCCGCTGGGCCCGGACACGGGCATCAAGCTGACCACCGCGCGCTACTACACGCCCAGCGGCAAGTCGATCCAGGCCAAGGGCATCGTGCCCGACGTGATGCTCGACGAAACCGCCGAGGGCGATCTGTTCGCGGCCCTGCGCATGCGCGAAGCCGACCTGGACAAGCACCTCAACAGCGGCCAAGGCGAAGAGCAGAAAGACGAGGCCCGCGAAAAGGCCCGCGAGGAAGCCCGCAAGCGCCTCGAGGAGGAAACCAAGAAGCCGCTGGCCGACCGCAAGCTGCCCGAGTTCGGCACGGACAAGGACTTCCAGCTCGTCCAGGCGCTCAACCGCCTCAAGGGCCAGCCCGTGCTCGTGAGCAAGACGCTCACCGAGCGCAAGGAAGCCAAGAAGGACAACTGAGAGGGCGTGGGCTCCACCGCTTTGCCAAAGCCGGGCCTGGGCCCGGCTTTTTTACTGACATGACCGACGACCAGCTCCTGCGCTACTCCCGCCACATCCTGCTCGACGAGATCGGCATCGAGGGGCAGGAGCGCATCCTTGCGGCCCACGCGCTCGTGATCGGCGCGGGGGGGCTGGGCTCGCCCGCGGCCCTGCTGCTCGGCTCGGCCGGCGTGGGGCGCCTCACGCTCGTGGACAACGACACGGTGGACCTCACCAACCTGCAGCGGCAGATCGCCCACACCACGGCGCGCGTGGGCCAGCCCAAGGTGACCTCGGCCTGCGAGGCTGTTCACGCGATCAACCCGGGCGTGCAAGTGGATGCGGTGCAAGCCCGCGCCGACGCAGCCCTGCTCGACCGCCTCGTGCCCACGGCCACGGTGGTGCTCGACTGCACCGACAACTACGCCACGCGCCACACGATCAACGCCGCCTGCGTGCGCCACCGTGTGCCTCTGGTGGCAGGTGCGGCGATCCGCTTTGACGGCCAGCTCACCGTGGTCGACCCGCGCGACCCGCAATCGCCCTGCTATGCCTGCCTGTTTCCGCCCGACGCGGAGTTCGAGGAAGTGCAGTGCTCCACCATGGGCGTGTTCGCCCCCATGGTCGGCATCCTCGGCGCCATGCAAGCCGCCGAGGCGCTCAAGCTCATCGCAGGCGTGGGCCAGCCGGCGTCGGGCCGGTTGCTGATGCTCGACGGACGCTCCATGGAATGGAGCAGCCTGCGCAGCCAGCGCCATGCGGGCTGTCCTGTATGCGGGACCGCCGCGTAGGACAGGACCTACACGCAAGTCGAACCACCGCTGGCAGAATCCTCGCCCATCGCCTCCTATAGTGGGGCCAGGGCCGCAACCATCGCACGTGGCCCCCGATTGGGCCCACCGTGAAACTGCGCACCTACCTCGTTGAAGACAACGCCACCATCCGCGAGAACCTCATCGGTACGCTGGAGGAGCTGGCGTCGGTCGAGGCCGTGGGCATTGCGGAGACCGAGGACGAGGGCAAGGCTTGGCTCACCTGCCACCCAGGACAGTGGGATCTGGCCATCGTCGATCTGTTTCTGCGCCAGGGCAGCGGCCTGGGCGTGCTCGCGGCCTGCCGCGAACGCCAGGCCCACCAGAAAATCGTGGTGCTGAGCAATTACGCCACGCCCGAGGTCCGCATGCGCTGCGCCCAGCTCGGCGTGGATGCAGTGTTCGACAAGTCCAACGAGATCGACGCCCTGGTGGACTATTGCATCGAACACGGCAACGCCGGTGCGCAGCTGCGCCAGTAATACGGCCCCACACGCCTCAGCGGCCGCTCGGCCAGGCGTGCACCCGCCGCCCCCTCAGTCGATGAGACGGTTCTTGAGCGCGTAGTAGGTCAGGTCGCTGTTGGACGACAGGCCCATCTTCTCCATCAGGCGCGTGCGGTAGGTGCTTACCGTCTTCACGCTCAGCGACAGCGACTTGGCAATGTCGCCCGCCGTCTCCCCTCGCGCGAGCTTGAGGAACACCTGGAACTCGCGCTCGGACAGCTGTTCGTGCGGCGGCGCGTCGTCCTTGCGATGCAGCTGCTGCGCGAGCAGCTCCGCCACGGCAGGCGTGAGGTAGCGGCGGCCCAGCGCGATGGTGCGAATCGCCTCGACGATCTCGGACGGGTCGCACTCCTTGTTGAGGTAGCCGCTCGCGCCCTGGCGGATCAGGTTGATCGCGTAGTGCTCCTCGGGGTAGCCGGAGAGGATCAGGATACCCATGTCGGGCGCCTTGGCGCGCAGCATGGCCAAGGCGTCCAGGCCACTCTGGCCGGGCATGGACAGGTCCATCACGAGCACGTCGATCTCGTGCGCGCGCACGAGATCGATGGCCTCGCGGCCGTTCGCAGCCTCGCCCACCACGCGCAGGTCCACATGCTCGGAGAAGAACTGGCGCAGCCCGGAGCGCACGATGGCGTGGTCATCCACAATGCCGATATTGATCATGGCCCTGATTATCCAGATAAAGGAGCTTTCCCCATGCGCTGGTCCCAGATCCGCAAGATGGCCATCAGCCTGCCCATGGCCCTGCTCGCCGCCCTGGTCCTCGTCGGCATCAACGAAATCAGCTACCAGCGCTCGCGCGAAGCGGTGGACGAGATGGCGCAGAACCAGAACACGCGCGCCGCGCTCAACCGCCTGCTGCAGAACATGCTCGACGCGGAAACCGGCCTGCGCGGCTTCCTGCTCACAGGCGAGGAGCGGTACCTGCAACCCTACGAAAGCGCCGTGGCCACGCTGCAAAGCAATCTCAACGAGCTGCGCGACATCTTCACGCGCTCGCCCGAGGACATGAATGACTTCACCCAGCTCTCGCAGCAGATCTCGCGCAAGCTCTCCGAGATGGACCTGAGCCTGCGCCTGCGCCGCCAGGGCAACGAGGACGCGTGGCGCTTCGTCATGTTCACCGACGTGGGCCGCGAGAACATGGACGCCATCCGCACCCACGCACGCGCGCTCATCGAGCACAGCGACCAGCGCGCCGCGCTGAACCAGGGCGATATCCTGCGCTCGCTCGCGCTCTCGCGCATCGGCATCGCTACCGTCGCCGCCATCGGCCTGCTCGCGTTCTACATGTACCTGCGCCAGGCCACAGCGCTGCAGACCGCGCTGCAGCGCGAGCAGCAGAGCCTGGAGCGCGAACGCGACCGGCTCGAAGGCCTGGTGCGCGAGCGCACGGCCTCGCTGGCCGAGCTGGCCACCCACCTGCAGCAGGTGCGCGAGGACGAGCGCGGCCACCTGGCGCGAGAACTGCACGACGAACTGGGCGCCCTGCTCACGGCGGCCAAGCTCGACGTGGCGCGGCTCAAATCGCGCATTGACACCACGCCGCCCGAGGTGTCCGAGCGGCTGCGCCACCTGACCGACACGCTTAACAGCGTGATCGCGCTCAAGCGCCGCATCATTGAAGACCTGCGCCCCTCGTCGCTGGCCAACCTGGGGCTCACCGCGTCGCTCGAGATCCTCACGCGCGAGTTCGCGCAGCGCAGCAGCATCGAGGTGGACGCACAGCTCGAGAACGTGGAGCTCTCGCCCGCGCTGCAGCTCACCGTGTACCGTATCGTGCAGGAGTCGCTCACCAACATCGGCAAGTACGCGCAGGCCCGGCACGCCGTGGTGAGCGTGCAGCACCACCCTACGCACGTTGCCGTGGAGGTCCGCGACGACGGCGTGGGGTTCACGCCCCACAACGTGCAGGTCAAGTCGCATGGCCTGGCGGGCATGCGCCACCGCGTGGAGGCAGCCGGCGGCCGCTTCACGGTGCGCTCGCAGCCCGGCCAGGGCACCGTGGTTTCCGCCGTGATTCCCTCGGGCCAATAGCCCGGGCGGGGCCCTGCGCGTCGGCCCCGTCCTACACCGCGGCTCCTCCTTGGCCGACGGCCCGAGCCGTGCACCACCGGCACGCGCAGCTTGCTTAGCGGCCTACAGTCATCCCATGCGCTGGCCCCCAGTGCTGTCTCGCCCGCCGGCGCTGCCGGCCGAACGCAAGGAGATGAACGCATGTTGCATTACGCAGTCGTCTTTCTGGTCATCGCCCTGGTGGCCGCACTCTTTGGCTTTGGCGGCATCGCCGCTGGCGCCGTGGAAATCGCCAAGATCCTGTTCTTCGTGTTCGTGATCATGGCCGTCGTGACCTTCGTGATCGGCCTCATCAAGAGAGGCTGACCCACCCGGTCGTTACCTGCCCCCACTATTCACAAGGAGAGCCCATGCACCGCACCGCTACCGAGAAAGCTGCCGATACCGCCCGCCACCTCGCCCAGGAGACGCTGGAAGGCGCCGAGAACGCCGTGCACGCCACGCGCGACCTGGCCAATGCATCGCTCGACAAAGCCGAGCGCCGCGTACACCAGTTGCGCCGCGAAGCCGACCCGGCCGTGAGCGATCTCGCCGCCCGCGCCCAGGAGTTGGCCACACGCAGCATCAACTACTGCGCGGATGCCACGGACCGCGCGCGCCGCCAGCTCAACCAGGCCGTGGACGCCACGAGCCGCTATGTGGCCGAACAGCCTGGCAAATCACTGCTGATCGCCGCCACCGCAGGGGCCGCCGTGGCCGCGGCAGCGGTCTATGCATCGCGCGCGCGCCGACGCTGAAAGCAACGTTGACAATTGCTTGCGTTCGCGCAATCCGCGCGGCTACCATGCACTGCGCACCGCAGGCATCATGACTTGGAAGCTTGCCGGTCCGGGGGGTGCAACAGACTGGCAGGCCATCATCCAGCACCCGCGTTTTCAACCAATAGAGGAACAAACCATGAAATACGCACGCGCCCTTGCCTTCGCCGCCCTTGCCGGCGCCACCATCGTCACCGCCACGGGCTGTGCCGTCGCACGCGACCAGCAAACCGTGGGAGCCTACGTCGATGACGCCGCCATCACCACCGCCGTCAAGGCCAAGATGGCCGAAGACAAGCTGGTGTCGGCCACGGCCATCAGCGTGGAGACGCTGAACGGCACCGTGCAGCTCTCGGGCTTCGCCAAGTCCCAGGCCGAGAAGAACCAGGCCGAAACCATCGCGCGCAACACCAAACACGTGCGTGAAGTGCGCAACAGCATCGTCGTGCGCCCCTGATCGGGTCTGCGCGCGGGACTGACACCGCCGCCACTTCATGCCACCATGCAGGTGCCCTCGCGGGCACCTGTTTTTGTTGGTACCTTCTTTTTCTCCATGCGCGTTCTTCTCTGCGACCACTGTGGGCACCTGGTGTTCTTCGACAGCGTGCAATGCCTGCACTGCGGCAGCACGCTCGCCTTCCTGCCCGACCAGCTCACCCTGGCTGCACTCGCCCCCGCCGAGGCTCAGGGCCTGTGGTGCCGCAGCGGCACGCAGCAGCACCAGCGCTACCGGCTTTGCGGCCACGCGCAGCAGGGCGGCTGCAATTTCGCGGTGTCCGCCGAGGACCCCGAACCGCTGTGCGCCTCGTGCCGGCAGACCCAGTGGCTGCCGGACCTCTCCGACCCCGCCAACCTGCGCCGCTGGCGCCAGATCGAGCAGGCCAAGCGCCAGCTCTACTACACGCTGGCGCGCCTGGGCCTGGAGCCCGCTAACAGCGGCATCGCCCCCCGCTTCGAGCTGCTGGCTGACCAGCCCGGCGCCCCCGTGCTGACGGGGCACCGTGCGGGCACGATCACGCTGAATGTGGCCGAGGCCGACGACGACGAGCGCGCACGCCGCCGCCTCGCGCTGCATGAGCCCTACCGTACGCTGATCGGCCACCTGCGGCATGAGTCAGGGCACTACTTCTGGGACCAGCTGGTGCAGGGCACGCCCGCGCTGGAGTCCTTTCGTGCACTGTTCGGCGACGAACGCACGGACTATGCAGCGGCACTGCAAGCCCACTACGCCAAGCCCCCAGGAGCCACGGACTGG
>JASLFM010000020.1 GCA_030150585.1 Acidovorax sp. | reverse complement strand
GCTGGGCGAACTCAAGACCATGGCCAACGGCGGCCGCGGCCTGATGCTGATCGACCTGGAGGACAAGGACAGCCTCGCGGGCGCCGCAGCCTACACGCGCAGCGTGCGCATCGAGGGTGTGGGGCGTGGGGGCAAGGCGCGTGAGGAAACGCTGGAAATCCGCAGCCTGAACAACGCCCGCGCCGCGCGGGCGCGCAAGGGGAAGGCGGCGGACCTGGGCTTCAAGCCCGCAACGGTGACGCGCGTGGAGTGATGCCAGATGCCGCCGGGGCAGGGTAAATCCCGGCGGCGCTCGATGGATGACCGGGCCAAAAAAGGCGCACCATGGAGCTTCGAGAGAGGAGACGAGAAATGCCGCAACTTCGCATGGCCCACAAGCTTTGGCTGGCAGTGATCGCCATCGTCGTCGCGCTGGTGGCGGTGGTGGGCGTGGCAGGGTACCGCTCGGCCCAGGCCCAGGCGCGCTCGGATGCGCTCACCAAGGAAATGTCCGCGCGCGTTGAGGCGGCCCTGCGCTGGGCGGGGCTGACCGAAACCAACGCCGCGCGCACGCAGGCGCTCATCGTGGGCAGCGATCCGGCCGTGGAGGCCGAGTTTAAGGAGGCAATTCCCGCGACCTCGGCCCAGATCTCCGAGGTCCAGAAGTCCCTCGAAGCCATGTCCCTGTCCGAATCCGACAGGGCCCAGATGGGCAAGATCGCCGCCGCGCGCAAGGCCATGACCGACCTGCGTGCGCAGGCGCTGCGCCTCAAGGCAGACGGCAAGCACGGCGAGGCCGTAGCCCTGGTCAAGCAGTCTTACAGCCCGGCCGTGGCGGCCTATCTGCAAACGCTGCGCGACTTCGTGCAGATGCAGCAGCAGGCCGCCCAGGCAAGCCAGCAGGAGATGGCGGCATCGCGCATGCTCACCGTCAAGCTCGCGGCGGGGGCTGTGCTGCTGTTGCTGGTGGGTATCGTCGTGGGAGCTTACGTGCTGATTGGCAGCATCGAGCGGCCCCTCGCGCAGGCCAACGAACTGGCCGCACGCATCGCGGGCGGCGACCTCAGTGCGCGCGAGAACGTCGCGCGCGCCGACGAGTTCGGCGATTTGCTGCGTTCGCTGTATGCCATGTGCGAGGCCCTGTCCCGCATGGTCCACCAGGTGCGCCAGAGCACCGACAGCATCGCCATCGCGAGCGCCGAGATCGCCACGGGCAACCATGACCTGTCGGCGCGTACCGAGCAGACGTCAAGCAACCTGCAGGAGACCGCTGCGGCGATGGAGCAATTCACGAGCACGCTGCAGCAAAGCGCCAGCAGCGCTCAGCAGGCCAGCAGCCTGGCTGCCAGCGCGTCCGGCGTGGCGCGGCGCGGCGGCGAGGTGGTGGCCCAGGTCGTGTCGACGATGGAGGACATCCACCAGAGCAGCCAGAAGATCGCGGACATCATCGGGGTGATCGACGGCATCGCGTTCCAGACCAACATCCTGGCGCTGAACGCGGCCGTGGAAGCGGCGCGCGCGGGCGAGCAGGGCCGGGGCTTTGCCGTGGTGGCGGGCGAGGTGCGCAGCCTGGCGCAGCGTTCGGCCTCAGCGGCCAAGGAGATCAAGCAGCTCATCGGTGCCTCGGTCGAGCGCGTGGAGAGCGGCGCGCGCCTCGTGCAGGGCGCAGGCAGCACCATGCAAGAAGTGGTGCAGTCGGTGCAGCGCGTGACGGACATGATCGGCGAAATCACGTCCGCTTCCACTGAACAAAGCGCGGGCGTGGCCCAGGTGAATCAGGCCGTGGGCCAGCTCGACCAGATGACGCAGCAGAATGCCGCGCTGGTGGAGGAGAGCGCCGCTGCCGCGCAAAGCCTGCGCGAGCAGGCTGAACAGCTGGCGCAGGCCGTATCCGTCTTCAAGGTGGCGGGAGGCATGGCGCCCCCGCATGCCGCCGTGCCCGCCGCGCACAAGGCCCTGGCCGTTCCGAAGCCGCAGGTCGCTGCGCCTGCGCAGCCGCGGCCCGCAGTGGCCAAGCCAGCTCCCGCGTCCCGCAAGCCGGCAGCCCCGGCGCCGCGCATTGCCGCGGCCCCCAAGGCCCCGGCGCAGGCCGAGGGCGATTGGGAGAGTTTTTAAGAGATCTCGGCGATCAGTTCGATTTCCACGCAGGCGCCCATGGGAATCTGGGCCACGCCGAAGGCGCTGCGCGCATGAACGCCCTTGTCGCCGAACACCTGGCCCAGCAGCTCGCTCGCGCCGTTGGTCACCAGGTGCTGCTCGGTGAAGTCGCCCGTGGAGTTCACGAGGCTCATGACCTTCACGATGCGTTGCACGCGATTGAGGTCGCCGCCGGTGGCGGCATGCAGCGTGCCCATGAGGTCGATGGCCACGGCGCGCGCGGCGGCCTTGCCTTCCTCGGTCGTGATGTCGCGGCCAAACTGTGCCGCCCAGGGCTTGCCGTCCTTGCGCGCGATATGGCCGGAGAGGAAGACAAGGTTGCCCGTCTGCACGAAGGGCACGTAGGCCGCTGCAGGCACCGCCACGGGCGGCAGTGTGATGTTCAGCTCTTTCAGTTTGTCGTAAACGCTCATGGTTTGGCTCGGTAGGGTCGGTGGATGAGAAGGCAAGTGTTACACAGTCCGGGGAGCGAGGCCGCATGAACGGCGGGCGCTTTTCCGGGGCGCTGGCAGGGGGGCTCGCGGGCGCCGCGCTGCAGCTCGCGCAGCCGCAATTGTGGGAGCCCGCCGCGTATGTGGCCGTACTGGCGACGGGGTTGCTGCTGGTGGCGAGCGCCCTGCGGTGGCGGCAGTGGCCCCTAGCGGCGCCAGGGATCGTGCTGGGCGCTGCCGTAGCGATGTTCGCCCTGTGTGGCGTGCGCGCAGCGGCATTCCAGGCGCAGGCGCTGGATGCGGCCTTGGAAGGGCGCGACCTGCGCGTGCAGGGCGTGGTGGCCGCCATGCCCCAGGTGGGCGACGCGGGGCAGCGCTTCCGGTTCGAGGTGGAGACGGCGCGCCTGGGTGCGTCTTTGGTACACCTGCCGCCGCTGATCGAACTTTCCTGGTATGCCACGGGCTGGCGCGGGGCCGACGGCCCCGGCGAACCCCAGCGCGCCGGCCCCGCGCTGCGCGCGGGCCAGCGCTGGGAATTCACCGTGCGGCTCAAGGCGCCGCATGGCGCGCGCAATCCGCAGGGCTTCGACTACGAGCTTTGGCTCTGGGAGCAGGGTGTGCAGGCCACGGGCTACGTCCGCGCAGGGCCGCGCGATGCGCCACCGCTGCTGGTGTCGTCGTCGCTCTGGCGCCATCCCGTGGAGCAGGCGCGCCAGCATGTGCGCGACGCCATCGTGGCGCGGCTCGCTGCGGCCGATCCGCCCGATCCCCGTGCGGCCGGCGTGGTCGCTGCGCTGGTGACGGGCGACCAGCGCGCGATCGACCGCGCGGACTGGGACCTGTTCCGTGCTACGGGCGTGGCCCACCTCATGAGCATCTCGGGCCTGCACATCACGCTGTTTGCGTGGATCGCCGTGGCCGCCGTGGGCTGGCTGTGGCGGCGCGCGGCGCGGTTGTGCCTGTGGTGGCCCGCTCCCAGCGCGGCGCTGGTGGGTGGCGTACTGTTGGCGGGTGCCTATGCCCTGTTCAGCGGCTGGGGCGTGCCCGCGCAGCGCACGGTGGGCATGCTGGCCGTGGTGGTCCTCCTGCGGCTGGCGGGGAGGCGCTGGCCGTGGCGGCAGGTATGGCTGCTGGCCTGTGCGGCCGTGGTGCTGGCCGACCCGTGGGCGCTGCTGCAGGCGGGGTTCTGGCTGAGCTTCGTGGCCGTGGGGGTGTTGTTTGCTTCTGATTTTGTAGCGAATGGTGCCGACTTGAAGGGCGCTGGCGGCCTTTTCGGTCGGCTCAGGGGGTTTCTGCGGGAGCAGTGGGTGGTGACGCTCGCGCTCACGCCGCTGACGCTGTTGCTGTTCGGGCAGGTGTCCATGGTGGGGGCGTTGGCCAACCTGGCCGCCATTCCGTGGGTCACGCTCGTAGTCACGCCGCTCGCGCTGCTGGGCGTGCTGTGGCCGCCGCTGTGGAGCGCCGCCGCGGCCGGTCTTGCACCGCTCGTGGCGCTGCTGCAGGCCCTGGCCGCATGGCCCGGTGCCGTGGTGTCGCTGCCCGCGGCGCCGCTGTGGGCCGGCATCGCGGCGGTGGTGGGGGGCACCTGCCTGGCCTTGCGCTGGCCCTGGCGCCTGCGCCTGCTGGGTCTGCCTTTGCTGGTGCCTGCGCTGTGCTGGCAGGGCGAGCTGCCCGGGCCAGGGCGGTTCGAGCTGCTCGCCGCCGACGTGGGGCAAGGCAACGCGGTGCTGGTACGCACGGCGCGGCATGCGCTGCTGTACGACGCGGGGCCACGCTACGGCGCGCACAGCGATGCGGGCGACCGCGTGATCGTGCCGCTGCTGCGGGCGCTGGGCGTGCGGCTCGACCTGCTCATGCTGAGCCACCGCGATACCGACCACACGGGTGGCGCGCAGGCTGTACTCGCGGCCCAGCCCGGGGCGGCGCTTACGGGTTCGATAGCACAGGAACATGCGCTGCTGTCGCTTCGCCCAGCCACGCCCTGCGTGGCCGGGCAGCGCTGGGATTGGGATGGCGTGGCGTTCGAGGTGCTGCATCCAGCGCAAGAGGATTTGGACAAGCCGGGCCAGCGTCCCAACGCGCTCAGCTGCGTGCTGCGTATCGTGGATGCGCAGGGCGTGGCGGCGCTGCTCGTGGGGGACATTGAACAGCCGCAGGAGCGGGCCCTGGTGGCGGGTGGTGCACCGCTCGCGGCTGCGGCGCTGCTGGTGCCGCACCATGGCAGCAAGACGTCGTCGAGCGCGGCCTTCATTGATGCCGTGGCGCCGCGCACCGCGTTGGTGCAAGCGGGCTACCGCAACCGCTTCGGCCATCCCGTGCCGGAGGTGGCGCAGCGTTACCGCGAGCGCGGCGCTGCCGTGGTGGCGTCGCCGGCGTGCGGCGCAGCCCACTGGCT
Source organism: Acidovorax sp. (assembly GCA_030150585.1). GTDB lineage: Bacteria > Pseudomonadota > Gammaproteobacteria > Burkholderiales > Burkholderiaceae_C > JASLFM01. The sequence goes on along the minus strand of JASLFM010000020.1, from coordinate 2,175 downwards.
CTCGGCCGAACCGCAACGGGTGCGTTGCGAGCGCCGGGAACGGCCGCGCTACTGGCAACACCCCGTGCCGGACTGAACTCCAGCGCGCAGTATCGCGCACGCCAGTGCCGGCGCTGCAGTACACGAGTACCGCGCAGGGCTGGCGGCCGAACTGGGCCCGCATCTTGCTATTCTGGGCCCAGGAGGCATCTTCCATGCAGAAGTTCGACGAGATGTACGAGGCGCTGCCCTTTGATGGCAGCGATGTCCGCCCCCACTACAAGCGCTATGCGCAGTGGCTCGCGCAGCAGCCCGGCGAGGCCATGCGGGCGCGGCGCGAAGAGGCCGAGATGATTTTCCGCCGCGTGGGCATCACCTTCGCGGTCTATGGTGCCAAGGACGAGAACGGCGCCGGTACCGAGCGCCTGATCCCTTTCGACCTGATCCCGCGCATCATCCCCGCGCACGAGTGGGCGCGCATGCAGCAGGGCCTGGTGCAGCGCGTGACGGCGCTCAACCGCTTCATCCACGATGTGTACCACGGCCAGGAGATTCTGCGCGCTGGCGCGGTGCCGTCCGACCTGATCCTGAACAACGCACAGTACCGCCCCGAAATGGCGGGCGTGGATGTGCCGCGCAGCGTGTATGCGCACATCGCGGGGATCGACATCGTGCGTGCGCCCAACGCCCAGGGCGAGGGCATCTACTACGTGCTGGAGGACAACCTGCGCGTGCCTTCCGGCGTGTCGTACATGCTCGAGAACCGCAAGATGATGATGCGGCTCTTTCCCGACCTGTTCTCCCTGCACAAGATTGCGCCCGTGGCGCACTACCCGGACATGCTGCTCGACACCCTGCGCGCGAGCGCGCCGATCGGTGCCTCCGAGCCCACGGTGGTGGTGCTCACGCCCGGCATGTACAACAGCGCCTACTTCGAGCATGCCTTCCTTGCGCAGCAGATGGGCGTGGAGCTGGTCGAAGGCCAGGACCTCGTGGTCAAGGACCACTTCGTGTACATGCGCACCACGCGCGGTCTGCAGCGCGTGGACGTGATCTACCGGCGCGTGGATGACGACTTCCTCGACCCCCAGGTGTTCCGCCCCACGTCCACGCTGGGCTGCGCGGGCCTCATGGCCGCCTACCGTGCGGGCAACGTGGCCATCTGCAATGCCGTGGGCACGGGCGTGGCCGACGACAAATCGGTCTACCCCTATGTGCCCGAGATGATCCGCTTCTACCTCGGCGAAGAGCCCATACTGCAGAACGTGCCCACCTGGCTGTGCCGCAAGCCGGACGACCTGAGCTACGTGCTCGACCACCTGCACGAACTCGTGGTGAAGGAGGTGCACGGCGCGGGCGGCTACGGCATGCTCATCGGCCCCGCCGCGACGAAGGCCGAGATCGAGGACTTCCGCCGCGCCCTGGTTGCCAACCCCTCGGGCTACATCGCCCAGCCCACGCTGAGCCTGTCGAGCTGCCCCACGTTCGTGGACAGCGGCATCGCGCCACGCCACATCGACCTGCGGCCCTTCGTGCTCTCGGGCCAGAAGGTGCAGATGGTGGCCGGCGGCCTCACGCGCGTGGCGCTGCAGGAGGGCTCGCTCGTCGTCAATTCCTCGCAGGGCGGGGGCACCAAGGACACCTGGGTGCTGGGACAGGAATAAGGGAGAACACACCATGCTGAGCCGCACCGCCGACCATCTGTTCTGGATGTCCCGCTACACCGAGCGGGCGGAGAACACCGCCCGCATGCTGAATGTGGCCTACGAGACCTCGTTGCTGCCGCAGTCGGCCGACATGGCCGAGGAGAGCCTGCTGGGCCTGCTGTCCATCAGCGAGCTGATCCCCGCCTACACCCAGCGCCATGGCAAGGTGACGCGCGAAGGGGTGCTGGATTTCATGGTGCGCGATGGCGACAACCCGTCGTCCATCCTGTCGTGCCTGCGCGCCGCACGCGAGAATGCGCGCGCCGTGCGCGGCGCGCTCACCACCGAAGTGTGGGAAACGCAGAACCAGACCTGGCTGGAACTGCACCGCCAGATCGACAGTGGCGCCTTCGAGCGCGACCCGGGCCAGTTCTTCGAGTGGGTGAAGTACCGCTCGCACCTCTCGCGCGGCGTGACGCTGGGCACCATGCTGCAGGACGAGGCCTTCCACTTCCTGCGCCTGGGCACCTTCCTGGAGCGGGCGGACAAC
>JASLFM010000018.1 GCA_030150585.1 Acidovorax sp. | reverse complement strand
TAATCGGTGCCCAGCCGGCGCAGGCTGTTCTCGACATTCTCGATGATCCATTTGCGCGACTGGCCGCGCTGGTTGGGGCCAGTCCCGCGCGGATTGGCGAATTTGGTGGCCAGTACCCAATGGTCGCGCTGGGCCTTGATGCCGCGCCCGACGACCTCTTCCGAAGCGCCCTTGTTGTAGCCATCGGCGGTATCGATGAAGTTGATGCCCTGTTCGCGCGCGGTGTCGATGATGCGGTGCGATGTGGGCTCATCGGTCTCGCCGCCGAACATCATCGTGCCCAGCGTAAGCTGTGAAACCTTCAGACCGCTGCGGCCCAGGTAACGGTAGCTCATGGAATCGGCTTTCACTTTCTCTCGGGATGAAATGCAATGGGGGCGGTGTGCGGCACAGGCTCGGGGTGGTGGCAGGCCACGAGGTGCCCGTCGGCGGCGGCCTGCAGCGCGGGCTCCTGCGCGGCGCACAGCGCGCTGGCCCGGGGGCATCGCGGGTGGAAGCGGCAGCCCGTGGGCAGGTTCTGCGGGCTCGGCAGGTCGCCCGTGAGGGGCGCGGCCTGGCGCCGGCGCGCGGGGTCGGGCACGGCGTCCATGAGCGCGCGTGTGTAGGGGTGGCGTGGCCGGGCCCAGAGGCTGCGCCGGTCGGCGTTTTCGACCACGCGGCCCAGGTACATCACGATCACGCGGTCGGCAAAGTACTGCACCACCGACAGGTCGTGCGAGATGAACAAATAGGCCAGGCCGCGCTCGGCCTTCATGGCCGACAGCAGGTTCAGGATCTGCGCCTGGATGGACAGGTCCAGCGCCGACACGGGCTCGTCGCACACGATGAGCTCGGGCCGCAGGATGAGCGCGCGCGCGATGCCGATGCGCTGGCGCTGTCCGCCTGAGAACTCGTGCGGGTAGCGCTGCAGCGCTGCGCGCGGCAGGCCCACCTGGTCGATGATCTGCTGCACCTGCCGCTGGCGCTCGGCGCCCGTGCCCATGCCGTGCACGGCCAGCGGCGCGCCCAGGATCTCGCCGATGGTGTGGCGCGGGTTGAGCGAGGCGAACGGGTCCTGGAACACCATCTGCAGCCGGCGCCGGAAGGGGCGCAGCGCGGCCGGGCGCAGCGGCGCGATGTCGGTGCCGTCGATCTCGATGCGGCCGGCCGTGGGCTCCTCCAGCCGCAGCAGCGTGCGGCCCAGCGTGGACTTGCCGCAGCCCGATTCGCCCACGAGGCCCACGGTCTCGCCGCGCTCCACGGTGAGCGAGACGCCGTCCACGGCGCGCAGCACGCCCTTGGGCAGGCGGAAGTGAGTCTTCAGGTCAGAGACGGACAGCAGCGGTGTGGACATCGGTGGCGGGCGCGAAGGCAAGGGGGTTCAGGGGAGCGGCGGGAGCGTGGGTGACGGGGCAGGCCACGCGGCGGTCCGCCCCCGCGCTCAGCAGCGGCGGCACGGCGCTGCGGCACTCGGTGCGCGCGAGCGCGCAGCGCGGCGCGAAGGCGCAGCCCGCCTGTCCCAGCGCCGAGGTGATGCTGCCGGGGATCTCGGCGAGCGGCCCGTCCCGGTAGTGGTGGCCCTGATCGAGGCGCGGCGAGGCCGCGAGCAGCCCGCGCGTGTAGGGGTGCAGAGGCTGCTCGAACAGCGGGCCAGGCAGGGCCTGCTCGACCTCGCGGCCCGCGTACATCACGACCACGCGGTCTGCCCACTGCGCGACGATGCCCAGGTCGTGCGTGATCAGCACCACGCCCATGGACAGTTCGCGCCGCAGGCGGTCGAGCAGGTCCAGCACCTGGGCCTGGATGGTCACGTCGAGCGCCGTCGTGGGCTCGTCGGCGATCAGCAGGCGCGGCCGGCAGGCAATTGCGATGGCGATCATCACGCGCTGGCGCATGCCGCCCGAGAGGTGGTGCGGGTAGTCGTCCACGCGGCGCTGCGGGTCGGGGATGCGCACCACGTCGAGCAGCTCGATGGCGCGCGCACGCGCCGCGTGAGCCGACAGCCCTTCGTGCTGGCGCAGCACCTCGGCGATCTGCCAGCCAATGGTGCGCACCGGGTTCAGGCTGGTCATGGGCTCCTGGAACACCATGGCGATCTCGCGCCCACGCAGGCGGCGCAGGGTGCGGTCGGGCAGTTGCAGCAGGTCTTGCCCGGCGAACCAGGCCTGGCCCGAGGCGATGCGCGCGCCGCGCGGCAAAAGGCGCATGAGCGCGAGCGCCGTGAGCGACTTGCCCGAGCCCGACTCGCCCACGATGGCGACGGTCTCGCCGGCCTGGACCGAGAAGCTCAGGCCGCGCACGGGTTCGAGCTGCGGAAAGCGCACCGTGAGGTCGTGCACGTCGAGCAGAGGGGTGGTCGTTTCGGCCATCTCATCGCTCCTGTATGAAGCGCGGGTTCAGCGCGTCGTTGAGGCCGTCGCCGATCAGGTTGAAAGCCAGCACCGCGAACACGATGGCCAGGCCCGGCGCGGCCGTGAGGTACCAGGCCGTGCGCAGCAGCTCGCGGCCCGCGCCGATCATGCTGCCCCAGCTGATGACGTTGGGGTCGCCCATGCCCATGAAGGACAGGGCCGACTCCATGAGGATGGCCGAGGCCACCATGACCGACGAGGTCACGATGATGGGCGGCAGCGCGTTGGGCAGGATTTCGCGCGCGATGATGCGCGCGGGCCCGTAGCCCAGGCTGCGCGCGGCGAGCACGAAGTCCTTCTGCCGCAGCGAGCGGAACTCGGCGCGCACCAGCCGCGCCACCGTGGGCCAGGTCACGAGGCCGATGGCTAGCACGATGGTGCTGATCGAAGGCTGCGCGATCGACACCAGCACCACGAGCAGTATGAAGTTGGGAATGGTCTGGAACAGCACCACGAGGCGCTGCAGCGCGTCGTCCACCCAGCCGCCGAAGTAGCCCGACACGGCGCCCACGGCAATGCCCAGCGTGAGCCCGATGAGCGTGGCCGAAACGCCCACGAGCAGCGACACGCGCGCACCGTGGGCGATGCCCGCGGCCACGTCGCGACCCATGGAGTCGGTGCCCAGCAGGTAGTCGGCCCCCTGGCCGGGCCACACGAAGGGCTGGGCCACCATGTCGAGCGGATCGCCCGGGTAGAGCCAGGGCGCGGCGAGCGCGATCAGCGCGATCGCGACGAGGAAGGCGCAGCCCACCATGGCCGTTGGGTTGCGCAGGAACACGCGCAGCGCACGGCGCCCGCTGGCGGGCAGGGCCTGGGCCACGTCGGCGCTGGTGGTGCGCGCCGCGTCGGGCGCGTGCACGTTGGGCCAGGGGGCGGGTTCGCCGCCGGGCGCGGCACCGGCGGGAACCGCCGTAGCCACGATGGGCGCCTGGCCCGCGGCGAGCGCGGCGGCGGCCGTGGAAGGGAAGGGGGGAGCGGTGTGGCCCATCAGTGCACCTCGATACGGGGGTCGAGCCAGGCATGCAGCAGGTCGACGAGCATGTTGGCCAGGATGACCAGCAGCGATGAAAGGAACAGCACGCCCATCAGCACGTTGAAGTCGCGGCTGAGGACGGCCTCGAACGCCAGCCGGCCCAGGCCCGGCCAGCTGTACACGGTCTCGACCACGACGGCGCCGCCGAGCAGGCCGCCCAGGTGCATGCCGGCCATGGTGGTCACGGGCAGCAGGGCGTTGCGCAGCACGTGCTGCACCGTCACGCGCCAGGGTGCGATGCCCTTTGCCGCCGCCGTGCGCACGAAGTCCTGCGACTGCACTTCGAGCATGGCGGCGCGCGTCAAGCGGGCGTAGATGGCTACAAAAAATAGAGCAAGCGAGGTGGCAGGCAGCACCATGTAACGCAACTGGTCGAGCCAGGCCGCGAGGCCCGTGAGGTCCGAGCCGATGCGGCCCGCGCCGCCGCTGGGCAGCCAGCCCAGGTGTACCGAGAAGACCACGATGAGCATGAGCCCCACCCAGAAGCCCGGCACCGAATAAAACAGCAGCGCGAGCACCGACAGCAGCCGGTCGGGCAGGCGCCCCGCGAAGCTCGCCATGACCGCGCCAAGCGCGATGCCCAGCGCCAGCGCGATGGTGAGCGCCAGGCCCATGAGCGCGAGCGTGCTGGGCAGGCGCTGGCCGATCAGCGCCATCACCGGCATGTTGTAGCGCGGCGAAAAGCCCAGACTGAACTGCGAGAGGTGGCCCAGGTAGGCCTGCAGCTGCTGCAGCACGGGCAGGTCCAGCCCGAAGCGCGAGCGCAACGCGGCCATGGTCTCGGCCGTGGCCGCGCCGGCTTCGCCCGCGAGCACGTCGGCCGCGTCGCCGGGCGTGAGCTGCAGCAGCAGGAAGTTGAGGACCACGATGCCGATCACCGTGGGAATGGCGAGCACCACGGTATGCCGCAGCGTCCGCCCGAGTCGAGGCAAGGCACTCATGAAAATAATCGGAAAAAATCAGTGCCTTGAATATTAGGTGGCGAAAAGCCGTGATCGGGTTAATCGCTTGCGCGGTTTTCTTCTATGAATATCCGCAGGCCGTATGTGCCTGGTGATTCGCTCCCTGTGCCCTCAGATGAAGACGTTGGATGAATATGCGGATTTGTTTTTTGATATTCGATGATTGAAATGGAATGAAGGCGCGCGGGTCAATCCGTATGACCATCGGTTTTCCGATAACCGGTCCGATATTCCCCTTTGCCTCCAATTCCATGACCCTGACCCACCACCCTGGCGCGCTCGTAGACTGGGAGCGCTTTCCCGCACCTACCGATTTCCCTGACAGCCCCTTGTCCCAGGCCCTGCGCCAGCCCATCCTGCTCGGGCTGTTCCTGCCCATCCAGGCGGGGGGCTGGAGTGCCTCCACGCTGCCGCGCACGACGGACTGGCGCTTCGACTACAACCGCGACCTCGTGCTCACGGCCGAGCGCCTGGGGTTCGATCTCGTGTTCGCGCTCTCGCAGTGGCTGCCCAAGGGGGGCTATGGCGGCGTGTTCGACGGCCAGGCGCTCGACTCGTTCGCGACCACGGCGGCGCTGACCTCGGTGACGCAGCGCATCCTGCTGATCTCCACCATCCATGTGCTCTACGGCCCGCTGCACCCGCTGCACCTGGCCAAGTGGGGCGCGACGCTGGACCACATCTCGGGCGGGCGCTGGGGCATCAACGTGGTCACGGGCCACCGCGCCGTGGAGCACGAAATGTTCGGCTGGAGCCGCATCGACCACGACAAGCGCTACGGCCTCGCGGCCGAGTTCCTGGAGGTCGTGCAGCGCCTGTGGAGCGACGACGAGAACTTCTCGTTCCAGGGCGATTCGCCCTGGCGCCTGGGCGGCGGCTACGTGAGCCCCAAGCCGCGCTTCGGCCGCCCCGTGCTCGTGAACGCCACGGGCTCGGACGCGGGTATCTCGTTCGCGGCGCGCTATTCCGACATCGTGTTCATCACCAGCCCTGGCGCGTCCGACTTCGCGCGCGCCATCGAGGTGCTGCCCGCGCACGCTGCGCGCGTCAAGCAGGTGGCGCGGGAGGTGGGGCGCGAGGTGCGCACGCTGCTCAACCCCATGGTCATCAGCCGCGAGACCGAGGCCGAGACCTGGGCCTACCACGACGCCATCGTGGCCCACCAGGACCATCGCACGCCCGAGGGCTTCAGCGGCTTCGAGAGCGATGCCCATGCCTGGAAGGGCCGTGTGGGCGTCGACGCGCCCAAGCGCCGCGCGATCGGCGGAAACATCGAGGTCATTGGCACGCCCGAGCAGGTGGTCGAGCAGTTCGTGCAGCTGAAGCGCGCGGGCATCGACGGCCTGCAGTTGAGCTTCTTCGACTTCAAGCCCGACCTCGAATTCTTCGGCGACCGCATCCTGCCGCTCATGAAGCAGGCCGGGCTGCGCCTGTGATTTCTTCCTTCCCTTCCCGTCCCCCACCCGCGATTTCCATGCAAGCGAATCGACTGATTTCCTCCCTCGCCCTGGCCGTGCTGGCCCTGGCCGCCACCGGCGCCCGCGCCCAGGCACCCACGCCCGTAGCGGGCGGCACGCTCACCACCGTGGCCGCGGCCGAGCCCACCTCGCTCGTGTCCTTCCTCGACACCAAGACCGACAACCGTGACGTGAGCGCCAAGATCACCGAGGGCCTGCTGCGCTACGACGCGCAGTTCAAGCCCCAGCCGCTGCTGGCCACGGCCTGGGAGGTGAGCGCCGACGGCCTTCGCTATACCTTCAAGCTGCGCCAGGGCGTGAAGTTCCACGACGGCCGCGACTTCACTGCCGAGGACGTGCGCTACTCGCTGCTCACGCAGAAGAAGCAGGGCCCGCGCGGACGCATCACGCTGCAGAACCTGGAGCGCATCGACACGCCCGACGCGCACACCGCCGTGCTCGTGCTCTCCAAGCCCGCGCCGTTCCTCATCAAGTCGCTGTCTTCGGCCGAGCTGCCCATCGTGCCGGCGCACCGCTACGCCGAGGGCGACCCGCTGGCCAGCCCCAACACCACGGCGCCCGTGGGCACGGGGCCCTTCGTGTTCGAGCAGTGGGTGCGCGGCAGCCACATCATCCTGCGCAAGAACCCGAACTACTGGCGCCCGGGCGTGCCCCACCTCGACCACGTGGTGTTCAAGTTCGTGCGCGACCCGGCCGCGATCTCGGCGGCCGTGGAAACAGGCGAGACCGATGTGGCGCTGAACCTGAGCCTGGCCGACCTGGACCGCCTCGCCAAGAACCCGCAGCTCAAGGTGGACGACAGCTACGACGCCTTCCTCAACAACGCGTCGTTCCTCGAATTCAACGTGGAGCACCCCATTCTGGGCAAGCCCGCCGTGCGCCACGCGATCGCGCGTGCGATCGACCGCCAGTTCATCGCCAGCAACATCTACTACAAGCGTGCCGAGGTGGTGAATTCGCCGATTCCGCGCGTGCTTGCGGCCTACTACGACGACAGCACCTTCGCCTACCCGCACGACGTGGCGGCCGCGAACCGTCTGCTCGACGAGGCCGGCCATCCGCGCCAGGCAGGCGGCCAGCGCTTCGCGCTCAAGCTCACCTACATCCCGGGGGCTTACTTCAAGCAGACGGCCGAGTACCTGCGCGCGGCCCTCAACCGCGTGGGCATCAAGGTCGAGATCCTCGACGGCGACCTGCCCACCTTCCTCAAGCGCGCCTACACCGCGCGCGAGTTCGACCTCAACATCAACGGCCTGGGCCGGCTGTTCGACCCCACCGTGGGCGTGCAGCGCATCTACTGGTCCGACGGCATCAAGAACCCGCTGATCTGGATCAACGCCTCGCACTACAGCAACCCGCGCGTGGACGAGCTGTTCCGCCAGGCGGCCGTCGAGGTGAACGAGGCCCGGCGTGCCGCGCAATTCAAGGAAATCCAGCAGATCGTGGGGCGCGACCTGCCCGCGCTGCCGCTGGTCACCGTGCCCTCGGCGCTGCGCGTGCACAGCGCGCGCGTGCACCAGCTCAACAACAGCATCGACCTCACGGCCGGGGATTTCTCCGACGCGTGGATCGAACCGCGCAAGTGAGAACCGCATGACGACATCCACCGCTTCCATCCCGGCCGCCACCGTGGCCGAAACCCTCGACGCGCTCACCTTCGCGGGCGCCCGCGAGCAGGCCCACGCCCTGGCCGAAGGTCGCGTGAGCGCCAGCGCGCTGCTGGAGCATGTGCTCGCGCGCATTGCCTTGCTCGATGCCGAACTCAATGCCGTGCCCGTGGTCGATGCCGAACGCGCCCGGGCCGCCGCGCGCGAGGCCGACGCGGCACTGGCGCGCGGC
>JASLFM010000340.1 GCA_030150585.1 Acidovorax sp. | reverse complement strand
TCCAACCCAGCCGTCCCTGACCGCTTCCCCTGCCCGCCTGCCGCCCTTTGAGCTAGATCAAGCGCCGTCGTCACCGAATGCTGAAACTTCGGATATGGACGCCCCACCGCTTCCACCTGTTTTTCATGCCCGCGGCCTGGGCAAGACCTACCATGCCGGAGACGTCGACGTAGTCGCTTTGCGTGAAGTGGACCTGGACATCGCAGCGGGCGAATTCGTCGTGCTGCTCGGTCCGTCGGGTAGCGGAAAATCCACCTTGCTGAACATCCTTGGCGGCTTGGAAGTGGCAAGCACGGGCAGCCTCCACTACCTGGACCACGACTTGACCTCCGCCAACGACGAGGCACTCACGCGCTACCGGCGCGACCACGTCGGATTCGTGTTCCAGTTCTACAACCTCATTCCCAGCCTGACGGCCTACGAGAACGTCGCGCTGGTCACCGACATCGCGGCCAACCCGATGCCCATCGACGAGGCGCTCGAGCGGGTGGCGCTTGCGGCCCGGCGCGATCACTTTCCATCACAGCTCTCGGGTGGCGAGCAGCAACGCGTGGCCATCGCGCGCGCCATCGTCAAGCGCCCGCAGGTGCTGCTGTGCGACGAGCCAACCGGCGCGCTGGACTATGCGACCGGCAAGCTGGTGCTCGACGTCATCTCGCGCATCAACCTCGATCTGGGCACCACCGCGCTGGTGATCACGCACAACGCGGCAATTGCCGGCATGGCCGATCGCGTCATTTACCTGGCGGACGGCCGGATCCAGCGGATCGAGCGCAACACGAAGCGCGCGACGTCCGCCGAACTCGCCTGGTAAGGGCCGGGCATGAAAGCACTCGACCGCAAGCTGCTGCGCGACTTGCGCGCGATGTGGAGCCAAGCGCTCACGATCGCGTTGGTGGTGGCTAGCGGTGTGGGCGGATTCCTCACGAGCCTGTCCGCCGTCGATTCACTGGCCGTGGCGCGCGACACTTTTTATGCCGAGGGCCGGTTCGCAGACGTCTTCGCCACGGTCAAGCGCGCGCCGCTGGCGCTGGCCGAACAGCTACGCACGCTGCCGGGCGTGGCCGACGTACAGCCGACGATCGAGGAGGTGGTGCGCATCGACATCGCCAGCACCAGCGATCCGATGCTGGGCCAGTTGATCGGCGTAGACCGCCGCCGGCCGCCGCACCTGAACCAGGTCGCGATCGTCCAGGGTGCCGGCCTCTTCGATCAGACCGGCATCGACGAACCCGTGCGCGACACCATTGACGCGCTGGTGTCGCAAGGTTTCGCACAGGCCCGCGGCCTGCGCCCTGGTGACTCGGTGGGCGCCCTGGTCAACGGCCGAAAGCGGCGCCTGCGCATCGTCGGCGTTGCCGTATCGCCGGAGTTCGTCTTCGCCGGGCTCTGGGGCATGCCGGACCAACGCGGCTTCGGAGTCTTCTGGGTCGACCAGGAAGCGCTGGCGGCTGCCTACGACATGGACGGCGCCTTCAATACGCTGGCCGTGCGGCTCGCCCCCGAAGGTGCGCGCCGCATCACGGAGGCGGAGGTGATCGACGCGCTCGCGCAGCCGCTGGCGCGCTACGGCGGTGCGACGCCACGGGGCCGGATCGACCAGACCTCGCACGCCATGCTGGACAACGAGATCAAGGAGCAGCGCGTGCTCGGCACGGTGCTGCCGTCGATCTTCCTGGGCGTGGCCGCCTTCCTGCTCAATGTGGTGATCTCCCGGCTCATCGCCACGCAGCGCGAACAGATCGCCGCGCTGAAGGCACTCGGCTACGCCAATCGGTCCATCGCGGCACACTACCTGAAGCTGGTCCTGTTGATCGTCGCGCTGGGCATCGCGCTCGGGATCGGGCTCGGCGACTGGCTGGGCGCCGCGTTCGTGGGGCTGTATGCAGAGGTCTTTCACTTCGAGCATTTCGAGCACCGCTTGGCCCCCTCCCTGGTCCTGCTCGCCGGCGGCCTGACGCTGGGTGCCGGGGTGCTCGGCACCCTCTCGGCGATCCTGGCCACGGTGCGGCTGATGCCGGCCGAGGCCATGCGGCCGCCAGCACCTGGCCGCTACCGCCGGACGCTCGCGGAGCGGCTCGGCTTTGCCAGGCTGAGCCCCGCGCTGCGGATGATCCTGCGCAACATGGAGCGCAAGCCGCTGCGCACCGGCCTGTCGATCGGCGGCATCGCGGCGGCGCTGGCCATCGTCGTGATGGGCAACTTCTTCCGGGACGCAATCGACGTGATCGTCGACAGCACCTTTGGGCTGTCGATGCGCAGCGATGTCTCGGTGTGGATGACCGAGCCCGTCGACGGTGCCATCGAACTGCAGCTCGCACGCCTGCCCGGCGTACTGGCCCACGAGTCGCTGCGCGATGTGCAGGTCACGCTCGTCAACGGACCCCAGCGCCAGCGCGTGAGGGTGCGCGGCGGGCCGGTGCACAGCGAGCTGCTGCGCATCATCGATGTCGATGGAATGCAGACGCTACCGGGCGGCGATGGCATCGTGCTGACCGACCGCCTGGCCGACAAGCTCGGGCTGAGGGTGGGCGATGCGGTGCGCGTCGAAGTGCAGGAGGGCCGCCGAAGCCAGCTGACGCTGCGGGTCGATGCGACGGTGCGCGAGATGATGGGCCTGAATGCCTATATGAACCGAGACGCCCTGAACCGCGCGCTCGGCGAGGGCAATGTGGCCACGGGCTTCGTGCTGGCGCTCGAGCGCGGCAGCGAAGCCCGCTTCCTGCAGGCCACCCAAGGCTTGCCACGGGCGGCGGGGGCGTTCAGCAAGGCGACGATGCTGCGCAACATGCGGGAGGTGACGGCGCGCAACATCCTCATCATGAGCACGGTGCTGACCCTGTTCGCCGTGGTCATCGCGGTGGGCGTGGTCTACAACAACGTCCGCATTGCGCTCGCGGAGCGCGCATGGGAGCTGGCGAGCCTGCGGGTGCTCGGGTTCACGCGGGCCGAAGTGTCGGGGCTGCTGCTGGGCGAGCTGGCGCTCGGCATAGCCGTGGCGTTGCCGCTCGGCATGTTCGGCGGCCATGCGCTGGTCCGCGTGATCACGAGCCTGCTGAAATCGGACCAGTTCTTCTTTCCGGTCGTTATCTCCCCGCGCACCTATGCGCTGGCGGCGCTGGCGATCCTCGCCGCGGCGGCCACGAGTGCGCTGGTGGTGCGGCGGCACATCGACCAGCTCGATATGGTTTCCGCACTGAAGACGCGGGAGTGAGCCTTACATGAAGCGCAATACCCTGGCCATGACGATTGCCGCAGGCGCGACGCTGGTGGGACTGCTGGCCTGGGCGTTCGCACCACGCCCGATTGCGGTCGAAGTGGCGACCGCCTCTGTCGGGCCCTACGAGCAGTCCATCGCGGAAGACGCCCGCACACGCTTGCGGGACCGCTACGTCATCACCGCGCCGCTGGCCGGACGGCTGGCGCGGATCACGCTGCGGGAAGGCGATGCAGTGGCGGCCGGCGACATTGTCGCAACGCTGACGCCCGCGCTCTCGCCCATGCTGGACGAGCGCACGCGCCGAGAGCAAGACACCCGCGTGGAGGTTGCCGAAGCCGTCGTCCAGCGCGCGGATGCCAATGTGCAACGCGCCCGCGTCGCACTCGAGTTGGCGCGCGCGGAACGGCTTCGCTCCGAGAACCTGGCGCGCGACAATTTCATCGCGGCGGCCAAGGTGGAGTCGGATCGACTGCTGGAGCAGGCCGCCCAGAAGGACGTCGATGCGGCGCTCCAAAGCCGCCATGCCGCGGCGCATGAGCTGGAGACGGCACGGGCGGCACTGCTCATGTCGCGCAGTCCTTCAGGGCAGGGGAGCCGCTTTCCGCTGCGCTCGCCGGTTGCGGGACGCGTGCTCAAGGTCGTGCAGCCCAGCGAGACCACCCTGGCGCTCGGAGCCCCCGTGCTGGAGATCGGTGACATCTCGCAACTGGAAGTCGTGACCGAGCTGCTGACCACCGACGCCGTACAGACGCGGGTTGGCGCAGTGGTGCGCATCGAGCGCTGGGGCTCGCCCGGCATGCTCGAAGGCCGTGTGCGGCGCATCGAACCTGCCGCGTTCACCAAGGTGTCGGCCCTCGGCATTGAGGAACAGCGCGTCAACGTGATCATCGACATCACGAGTCCGCCGTCGTCGTGGCAGGCACTGGGCGACGGATACCGCGTGGGCGTGCGGATCGTGACGGTGGACCGCCCCTCGGTGCTGCGTGTTCCGGTGAGCGCGGTATTCCCCCTGCCCGACAAAGACATGGCCGTGTTCGTCGCCGCGGATGGACGGGCACGGCTTGTACCCGTCGAGATTGGCGGACGCAACGGCACCGAAGCCTGGGTGCAAAGCGGCATCCAAGCCGGCGACGAAGTGATCGTCTATCCGTCCGCGGCCCTGCGTGACGGCGCGCGCGTGACGAAGCGCAGCGTATCCCTGGCACGGCAAGGTTGAGCCGAACCCTGGACTTATGCAACCCGACAACCACCGGAGGATCATTCCATGAAAATCCCAGTCGCGACCGATGGATCCAGGAACTCGCTGCGCGCAGTCCGATATGCAGCCAGTCTCCTGCACTTGCTTCACACGGGGTCGAACAAGATCACGCTGATCAGCGTGCACGACGACGCCGGCCTGGGCCATGCCAAGGCCTTCGTCGGCAAGGCACAAGTGGCGGACTACCTGCGCGAACTCAGCGAAAAGGAACTCAAGCCCGCCCGCAAGCTGCTGCAGGCCGATGGCATCGGATACGACATCGAAATCCGCACCGGTCACGTGGCCAAAGAGATCGTCAACTGCGCCAACAAGGGCAAGTTCGACATGATCGTGATGGGCTCAAAGGGCCGCAGCGCAGTGGCCGACCTGTTGATCGGCTCCGTGACGCAACGCGTGCTCGCCACCGCAAAGCAGCCCGTCGTGGTGGTGAAGTGACCCGCCGACGCGGGGCAGCCCACCAAACAGGCCCATGAGCAAGACTCCACCTGCATCGGCGTTCCGGCCCTTGAGCGCCGGCCTGAGCGAAGACGAGGCGGCGCTGCGCCTGCGGCGGGACGGCCCGAACGAATTGCCGGTCTCGCACCCGCGCGGCCTCCTGCGGCTGGCCATTGAAGTGGTGTCCGAGCCGATGTTCCTGCTCCTCGTGGCATGCGGCGCCGTCTACATGGTGCTCGGCGATCCCCAGGAGGCACTGATGCTGCTGGCCTTCGTCTTCGTGGTGATGGGCATCAGCTTTTTCCAGCAACGACGCAGCGAGCGTGCACTCGATGCCTTGCGCGACCTCTCCAGTCCGCAGGCACAGGTTCTGCGCGGAGCGGCCATGCGCCGGATCGCCGCTCGGGAGCTGGTGGTGGGCGATGTGGTGCTGCTGGCCGAGGGCGACCGCGTGCCCGCCGACATGGATCTCGTCGAGGCGTCCAACCTCACTGTCGACGAATCGCTGCTCACCGGCGAATCCATGCCGGTGGCCAAGGAAGCGGCGGCGGTGCAGCAGGCGGTAGACGCTACACAGGTTTTTTCCGGCACGCTGGTGACGGGCGGCACCGGGCGAGGCCGCGTGACGGCCACCGGCGAGCGCAGCGCGCTGGGCCGCATCGGCCAGTCGCTCGCGGGCATCGCGGCCGACGCCACCCCGATCCAGCAAGAGATGCGACGCGTGGTCAAGCAGGTCGCTACCATTGGACTGGCGCTGGCGGGGGGGCTCGCCATGGCCTACGGAGTGTCCCGAGGCGACTGGCTGCACGGCGTGCTGGCAGGACTCACGCTGGCGATGGCCATCCTGCCGGAAGAACTTCCGGTCGTCCTCACGCTGTTCCTGGGCCTGGGCGCATGGAGGCTGGCACGCGAGAAGGTCCTGGCTCGCAGCATTCCCGCCATCGAGCGGCTCGGCGCCATCACGGTGCTGTGCGTGGACAAAACCGGCACGCTGACCGCCAACAGGATGGCCGTGCGGCGAGTGTGGTCCGAAGAGGCGGTCTACGACCGCCTGTCGTCAGCGGATCAGCCCCTTCAGGAGGCATTGCATGGCGTCCTCGAGTACGCCGTGCTGGCCAGCCATCGGCGAGCGTTCGACCCGATGGAGTCAGCCATCACCCTCACGGGGCAACAACTGCTCGCCGGCACCGAGCACCTGCACGCCGATTGGACACTGGTCGACGACTATCCCCTGTCACCGGCAATGCTCGCCATGTCACGCGTCTGGCAGTCTCCGGACCAGCGGGAAAGACTGATCGCCGCCAAGGGCGCGCCAGAGGCCATCGTCGACCTCTGCCACATGGATGCCGATCGGGCCGCCATGGTGGCCGCGCAGGTGCGAGCGATGGCGCAGGACGGCTTGCGCGTGCTGGGCGTGGCGCAAGCCACCTTTGGCGCGGCCGCACTGCCCGATGGGCAGCATGACTTCGAGTTCCGGTTCCTCGGACTCGTGGGTCTGGAAGACCCCGTGCGGCCCGACGTGCCCCGGGCCATCGCCGAATGCCGGGAAGCCGGCATCCGCGTCGTCATGATGACGGGCGACCATTCGGCGACTGCCGTTTCCGTTGCACGGCAGGCGGGCCTGGTGGCCAGCGCATCGCCCATCACCGGCGCCGAACTGGCCGCACTGTCGGATGAGGATCTCCAAGCGCGGCTCGCCGAAGCACAGATATTTTCCCGCGTGCAACCCGAGCAGAAGCTGCGGCTCGTCCGCGCGTTCATCGCACGCGGCGATGTGGTGGCCATGACCGGCGACGGCGTCAACGACGCACCCGCGTTGAAAGCAGCCGACATTGGCGTTGCAATGGGCGCCCGCGGCACCGAGGTGGCACGCGAGGCTGCCGCGCTGGTCCTGATGCACGACGACTTCGCCTCGCTCGTCACCGCCGTGCGCTACGGGCGCCGTGTGTTCGAGAACCTCCGCAAGGCCATCGTCTTCGTGGTGGCGGCACATGTGCCGATCGTCGGCCTGTCCGTCATCCCCGTGCTTCTGGGATGGCCGATGCTGCTGATGCCGGTGCACATCCTGTTCCTGCAACTGATCATCGATCCGGCCTGCTCAATGGTGTTCGAGGCCCAGCCGCTGGAAGCGGATTCCATGAGGACTCCGCCGCGGCGCACCGACCAACGCCTTTTTGACGCGACCTTGCTCATCCGCGGGCTCTGGCAAGGTGCCGGCTTGCTCGCGTTGCTGGTGGCGGTCTACACGGGCGCTCGCTTGCTGGCCCAGCCAGCCGTCGATAGCGACGACTTCGCGCGGACATTGACCTTCATGGTGCTGGTGCTATCCAACCTCGCGCTGATTCAGGCCAACCGATGGGGGACCCACGGCCCCTGGCGCAGCGACCGCGAGTCGAACAGATTGTTCGGCTGGATCGCGCTGGGCACGATCGTGTTGCTGGGGCTCGTGCTTGCCGTGCCT
>JASLFM010000375.1 GCA_030150585.1 Acidovorax sp. | reverse complement strand
GCTGCTGCGTTTGCGCCAATTCATTTTCTGCCTTGTGGCGCGCGTCCACGTCAAACAACGTCCAGATCACATCCCCCTCGGGGTCATCGGGAGCCAGTAGCGCGCCCTGCATGTCGAACCATAGCGGCTCACCGTCTCTGGCGCGAAGCGCCCATTCGGTACGCACCGTGCCCTGCATCTTGAGGAGTTTGTACAGCTCCGCGAAGTCCTCGAAGCTGTCATTGCTGATGTGCAGGTCCCGGAACGAAGGCGGGCTCAGGGCCTTGCCCGCAGCAATGCCGAAGCATTCCGCCGCGCGCTCGTTCGCGTAGACGATTTTCCGCGCGGGGTTGGCCACCAGGATGAGTGCGTTGCCCCTGTCCAGCAGCGCGTGCACGAGGCGGGCCTGTTCCACGCGCTCGTGGATGTCCGTGTGGGTGCCCAGCATGCGGGCCGGCCTGCTGCCGCCATCGCGTTGGGTGACTTCGCCGCGGGACTCCACCCATCGCCAGGTGCCGTCGGCCGCTTGCAGGCGCATCTCCACGCGGAAGGACTCGCCGCTTTCCAGGTGCCTGTCCAGGCAGGTGCGGACCCGCTGCCGGTCGAGGGGGTGGAGCCGCTCCACGAAGTCGGTCAGGGTGAACGTGCCCAGCGCCTGGTCTGGCAGGCCCAGGATCTCGTAGCAGCGCGTGTCCCACAGAACGCGGTCGTCGATGCAGTCCCACTGCCACAGCCCATCGCGGACCGCGCCGAAGGTCAGGCGCAGCCGCTCCTCGCTCTGGCGCAGGGCAGTTTGCAGTGCCTCGTCCCGGGTCACGTCGAGAATATAGCCATGCCACAGGACCGAGCCGTCCTGCTCGCGCTGGGGCTTGGCATGGCCGTGCAGCCAGTGCACTGTGCCGTCCGGACAGTTGATCCGGTACTTGTGTTCCCAACGGCCCCGCGTGCGGATGGCCTCTTCGATGGACGCGCGCAGCGCACCGAAATCGTCCGCATGCACGCGCTGCGCCAAGCTGGAGAGGTCGGCCCCCGACGGGGAGGGCTCCATGCAGTGCACTTCGTAAAAGCCGGGGTTGGTGAATGGCAGCACCGACCGTCCCTCTTCATCCACCCCGTACTGGAACAGCCCTCCGGGCACCTCCTGGGCCAGGCGCGCGAAGCGCTGTTCGCTTTGAATCCTGCGGTTTTCGGTCCGCCAGCGCTGCAGCGCGAGCCAGGCGGTCAGCAGCGTGCCCATCAGGATCAAGGCGGTTCCCGCGCCGTTGCGCAGAAGGCTCTGCCGGATGTTCGTCCGCATCGGGCCGTACACGGCCTGGCTGTCGAGCCCCGCACTCACCAGCACGGGGAACCCTTCGACCCGGGTCCAGGCGTACATGCGCCGGATTCCGTCGGGCAGCGCCTGCGCCTCGTAGGTCCCTTGCGCCGTGCCGGTTTTGAAAAGGGCCATGCGGTCTTCAGGGACGGCGCTGCCAAGGATTTCAGCCTGATGCTGGGAGCGGGCGAGGTAGGTGCCGTCCTCCCGCAGCAGAAGGATCACGTCGCGCGGGTTCTCGAAGATCGCTTGCAACTGCCTGGCGATGTACTCCGGCGACAGGGACAGCACCAGCACGCCCGCGAACCGTCCTTCGTGGAGCAGTGCCCGGCTGAGCTGAATGCTCCATTGTTGGGAGAGGCTGCCCTGGACAGGGCGTCCCACGAAGAGCCCCTGGGTCGTGCCCTTCAGATGCACCTGAAAGTGTTCCCGGTCGTAGACCGAAACGGCTGGCGAGGCGCTCGCAGGTGCGTCGAGGCTGGAAAACACCACGCGCCCCTTGGCATCTGCCACGGACACTTGCACGATAGCCCCAGGAGGATAGGCGGCCTGTACGCTGCCGACGGCGCGCCGGAACGACTCCAGGTCGCCCGATTCGTAGTCACTCTGCATGCCCCGCATGGTGTAGTCCAGGCCCGAGAGCATGGTTTCGACCTGGACGGAAACGGCACGTGACATCTGCGCGATCCGCAGCCAGGCCTGCTCCTCCGTGTTGCGCTGTATCGACTGGTGGCCATTGAGCAGCGCAGCCCAGTACGCCCCCGCGGCGAGCAGCACGAAGCACATGCCGGCGATGATGGCGGTCGATATTCGGCCCAGCGTGCGGGAGGGCGCGGGAGACGGGGGGCTGTCGGCGGAAGAATGGGGCATGCGCGAAAACAGTGAAACGGAAAACCCAGCTGCGCCACCCACAACGTCATTGACCATTCAGCGACACGGCAAACCAAGGTGCTTGGAACGCATGATCATGCTACACGAGGCGGGAGGCTGGACGAGGTGTCCATCGCTTTATGCGCCCAGCCTGCTTGGATGCTCCGATTTGTTCTTTGCTTCCGCGCTGCGCGCTGCCTAGATTGGATGCCTTGTCTCATGCGTCCAACCTAGGAGTCTGCTTCGTGTCCTTCCTGTCTTTTCTTCCCCGGGCCCTGGCGGCCAGCCTGGCCCTGGCGGGGGCCGCTGCGCTGGCCCAGCCGCGCCACGGCGGCACGCTCGAATGGGCGATGAACCCCGTGCCTTCTTCTCTGATCCCGCTCACCACCTCGGCCGGCGGCAACGCCGAGATCGGCCCGAAGGTGGTGGAAGGCCTGCTGACCTACGACTGGAACCTGGCCCCCAGGCCCCAGCTTGCCACGGCCTGGAGCGTGAGCAAGGACGGGCTGCAGTACACCTTCCAGTTGCGCAAGGGCGTGAAGTGGCACGACGGCAAGGATTTCACGTCGGCCGACGTGGCCTTCTCGCTGCTCACGCTCAAGCAGGTGCACCCGCGCGGGCGCGGCACCTTCGCCAACGTGACCGAGGTGCGCACGCCCGACGCGCACACGGCCGTGGTGGTGCTCAGCAAGCCGGCGCCGTACCTGCTCACGGCATTGGCCGCCACCGAGTCGCCCATCGTGCCCAAGCACCTCTACGAGGGATCGGACATCGCCACGAGCAAGTACAACAGCGCGCCCGTGGGCACGGGGCCCTTCGTGTTCAAGGAGTGGGTGCAGGGCAGCCATGTGCTGCTGGAGCGCAACCCGAACTACTGGGACAAACCCAAGCCCTACCTCGACAAGATCGTGGTGCGCTTCATCACCGACAGCGTGGCGCGCGCTGCGGCGCTCGAATCGGGCAGCGTGCAACTGGGCAGTGGCAGCGGTGGCATTCCGCTGTCGGACGTGGAGCGCTTCAAGAAGCTGCCGGGCCTGGCGATCGACACGCGCATCTCGCCCTATGTGGGCAACCACCAGCAGCTGTACTTCAACCTCGACACGCCCGCGCTGCAGAACATCGAGGTGCGCCGCGCCATCGCCCAGGCCATCGATGTGAACGCCTATGCGAATATCGTGTGGTACGGCCACGGCCAGACATCGGCCACGCCCATCGGCAAGCACAGCCGCTACCACGACGCGAGCGTGCAGCGCATCGCCTACAACCCGCGCCAGGCCGAGGCCGCGCTCGACGCGGCGGGCTACAAGCGCACGGGCAGCGCGCCGCGCCTGAAGCTGCGCGTGCTCTACAACCCGTTCGTGGAGCGGCGTTCGGCCGACTTCGTGCGCCAGTCGCTCACGCGCGTGGGCATCGACGCCGAGGTGGAGAGCTACGACTTCGCCACCTATGTCACCAAGGCCTACAAGGACCGGGCCTGGGACATCACGCTGGAGTCGCTCACCAACATCTTCGATCCCACGGTGGGTGTGCAGCGCATCTTTTGGTCCAAGAACTTCCAGGTGGGCCTGCCGTTCTCGAACGCGCCGCACTACGTGAACCCGCGTGTGGACGAACTGCTCGAGGCCGCGGCCATTGAGGTGAATGAGTCCCGCCGGGCGCAGCTGTTCGCCGATTTCCAGAAG
>JASLFM010000308.1 GCA_030150585.1 Acidovorax sp. | reverse complement strand
GCCCAGGTCGCGCAGCGCGTTCCAGTGCGTCACGTCGCGCGCGCGGGCCACGATTTCGAGCTGGGGGAAATGCTTGCGCACGAGCTGCACGATCTGCAGCGACTGCTGCGGATCGTCCACCGCCACCACGAAAATGCGCGCATGCGCGGCCCCCGCGATGCGCAGCAGGTCCAGGCGCGTGGCATCGCCGTAGTGCACGCGGTAGCCGAAGATGCGGGCCACCTCCAGCATCTCCACGCTGTGGTCCAGTACCGTGGCCGGGATGCCCTGCGCGAGCATGACGCGCGCCACGATCTGGCCGTAGCGGCCGAAGCCCGCGATGATCACGGGCGCGTCCTGCGGCTCCGAGATTTCCTCGGCGGCTGCGGCGGGCAGATCGCAATGGCGGCGCAGCAGCGCGCGGTCCAGCAGCACGAGCAGCAGCGGGCTCAGCAGCATCGACAGCGCCACCGCGCCGATGAGCAGCGAGGCCGTCTCGGGCGGAAACACCTGGGCGCCGGCGGCCGTCTGGAACACCACGAAGGCGAATTCGCCGCCCTGCGCGAGCAGCAGCGTGAACACGGGCCGCTCCTGGTAGGGAATGCCCGCCACCCGCGCGAGGCCGTAGATCATCGCGGCCTTGAGCGCGAGAAAGCCCGCGACCAGCAGCGCCATGAGGCCCGGCGAGCGCATGAGCACACCGAAGTCGATCGTCATGCCCACGGCCATGAAGAACAGGCCCAGCAGCAGGCCCTTGAAGGGCTCGATGTCGGCCTCCAGTTCGCGCCGGTACTCGCTGTCGGCCAGCAGCACGCCCGCGAGGAAGGCGCCCAGCGCCATCGACAGGCCCACCAGCACCATCAGGTAGGCAATGCCCACGACCAGCAGCAGCGAGGCGGCGGTGAAAATCTCCGGCGTCTCGCTGCGGGCGATCCAGCGCAGCACGGGGCGCAGCAGCAGGCGCCCGCCCAGCACGATGGCGGCCACCACGGCCACGGTCTTGAACGCGGCCAGCGCCGTATCGCCCGGTGCGTGGTGCGCGCCCGTGCCCGCCACATCGCTCAGCAAAGGCAGCAGCGCCAGGATGGGGATGGCCGCCACGTCCTGGAACAGCAGGATCGAAAACGAGGCCTGGCCGCTGGCCGTGCGCAGCAGGTTGCGCTCGGTCATCACCTGCAGCGCGATGGCCGTGGACGACAGCGCGAGCCCCAGCGCCCCCACAAGGCCCACGCGCCAGGGCAGGCCCACGGCCCAGCCCGCGGCGAACAGCACGGCCGCGCAGCCCAGCACCTGGGCCGAGCCCAGGCCCAGGATGGGGCGGCGCAGGCTCCACAGCCGGCTGGGCTGCAGCTCCAGCCCCACGAGGAACAGCATGAGCACCACGCCGAACTCGGCGAAGTGCAGGATGTCCTGCACATTGCTCACCAGCGCCAGCCCCCAGGGCCCGATGGCGATGCCCGCCGTGAGGTAGCCGATGATGGCCCCGAGCCCCAACGCGCGCGCGATGGGCACGGCCAGCACGGCGGCGGCGAGGTACAGGAATCCGTAGGTGAGCCAGGTAGGGGCGTGGGCCATGGGCGGGTGAAGGGCCGGTGAAACAAACCATTGTGGCACCGCCGCCCCAATCGAAAGCGCGCGGCCGGTAAGATGGCGGCCTCCCCATCGACCCTTCCGGACGCGCTTTTCCATGGACTTCCACACCTGGCTTGCCTTCTTCGCGGCATCCTGTCTCATCGCGATCTCGCCGGGCTCGGGCGCCGTGCTGTCCATGAGCCACGGCCTGTCGTACGGCGTGCGGCGCACCACTGCCACCATCCTGGGGCTGCAGCTCGGGCTGCTGCTGGTCCTGTTCGTGGCGGGGGCGGGCGTGGGCTCGCTGCTGCTTGCGTCCGAGACCGCGTTCAGCGTGGTCAAGGTGCTCGGCGCCTGCTACCTCATGTACCTGGGCTTCAACCAGTGGCGCGCGGGCGGTGCCTCGCCGCTCGCGGGCGAAGAGGCCGCACCCGCCGGGCCGTGGCAGAAGCGCTGCCTGACAGGCTTTCTCACCAATGCCACCAATCCCAAGGGCATCATCTTCATGGTGGCCGTGCTGCCCCAGTTCATGACCGACGCGCGCCCGCTGTGGCTGCAGCTCATCGTGATGGCCGCCACCACCGTGACGGTGGACATGGTGGTCATGCATGGCTACGCGGCAGGCGCAAGTGCGCTGCGCCGCCTGTTGCGCAGCGCCCAGGCCGTGCGTGCGCAGAACCGCGTGTTCGGCGGCCTGCTGATGGCCGTGGGCGCGGGGCTGTTTTTCGTCAAGCGTGGTGGGCAGCATGCGTGAGCTACGGTTTCGATAGCGCATGGCGCAGATCGCTTAAGCGTTAGCGCCGTTTCTGGTTCGAGGTCCTGATCCCATAAGGAGGTTCGCATGCCAGTGGTCGTGGTTGCCAATCCCAAGGGCGGCGTGGGCAAGTCCACGCTGGCGACGAACATCGCCGGCTGCTACGCGAGCCGCGGGCATGCGGTGATGCTCGGCGACGCCGACCGCCAGCAGTCCTCGCGCCTGTGGCTGTCGCTGCGCCCGCCCGCCGCGCGGCCCATCGGTACCTGGGACATCAGCTCCGACCTCATCGCCCGGCCGCCCAAGGGCACGACCCACGTGGTGATCGACACGCCGGCCGGCCTGCACGGCTGGCGTCTAGGCGATCTGCTCAAGATGGCCGACAAGGTCGTCGTGCCCCTGCAGCCGAGCGTGTTCGACATCTTCGCCACGCGCGGCTTCCTCGACCAGCTCGCCGAACACCGCCATGCCCGGGGCGTGCAGGTGGGCATCGTGGGCATGCGGGTGGACCCGCGCACGCTGGCGGCCGAACAGCTGCACCAGTTCGTTGACGGCCTGGGCTTTCCGGTGCTGGGCCTGCTGCGGCCCACGCAGAACTATGTGCACCTCGCGGCGCACGGCCT
>JASLFM010000261.1 GCA_030150585.1 Acidovorax sp. | reverse complement strand
CTCGTACAGGCTGTCCTGGAAAGCCATCAGGCCCAGGCCCACGGGGCGGTGGCGCAGGTTCGAGTCCTTGGCCTTTTGCACCGCGTAGTAGTTGATGTCGATCACGTTGTCGAGCATCCGCATGGCCGTGCCGATGGTCTTCTTCAGCTTGGCGTGGTCAAGCTGGCCGTCCTTCAGGTGGCGCAGCAGGTTCACCGAACCCAGGTTGCACACGGCGGTTTCGGTGTCGCTGGTGTTGAGCGTGATTTCGGTGCACAGGTTGGAGGAGTGCACCACGCCTGCGTGCTGCTGGGGCGAGCGCACGTTGCAGGCATCCTTGAACGTGATCCAGGGGTGGCCGGTCTCGAACAGCATGGTCAGGATCTTGCGCCACAGGTCGGTGGCCTGCACCGTCTTGCTGGGCTTGATCTCGCCGCGCGCGGCCTTCTCTTCATAGGCCACGTAGGCCTTCTCGAAGTCGGCGCCGAACAGGTCGTGCAGGTCGGGCACGTTGGAGGGCGAGAACAGCGTCCAGGTGCCCTTTTCCATGACGCGGCGCATGAACAGGTCGGGGATCCAGTTGGCCGTGTTCATGTCGTGCGTGCGGCGGCGGTCGTCGCCGGTGTTCTTGCGCAGCTCCAGGAACTCCTCGATGTCCAGGTGCCAGGTTTCGAGGTAGGTGCAGACCGCGCCCTTGCGCTTGCCACCCTGGTTCACGGCCACTGCGGTGTCGTTCACCACCTTGAGGAAGGGCACCACGCCCTGCGATTCGCCGTTCGTGCCCTTGATGTGGCTGCCCAGCGCGCGCACGCGCGTCCAGTCGTTGCCCAGGCCGCCCGCGAACTTGGAGAGCAGGGCGTTTTCCTTGATCGATTCGTAGATGCCGTCCAGGTCGTCGGGCACGGTGGTCAGGTAGCAGGACGAGAGCTGCGAGCGCAGCGTGCCGCTGTTGAACAGCGTGGGCGTGCTGCTCATGAAGTCGAACGAGGACAGCACCTCGTAGAACTCGATGGCGCGCGCCTCGCGGTCGGCCTCGCGCAGCGCCAGGCCCATGGCCACGCGCATGAAGAAGGCCTGGGGCAGCTCGATGCGCGTCTTCTTCACATGCAGGAAATAGCGGTCGTACAGGGTCTGCAGGCCGAGGTAGTCGAACTGCTGGTCGCGCTCGGGCTTGAGCGCGGCGGCCAGGCGCGGCAGGTCGAAGGTGAGCAGTGCGGGGTCGAGCAGCTCGTTGTCCACGCCCTTCTGGATGAACTGCGCGAAGTAGCCCTGGTAAGCGGGGCCCATGTCGGCGGGCGCCACGTCGCGGCCCAGCACCTCGCGCACGATGGTGTGCAGCAGCAGGCGCGCGGTGGCGTAGGTGTAGTCGGGGTCTTTTTCGATCAGCGTGCGTGCGGCGAGGATGGAGGCCTTGTAGACCTCGTCCATGGGCACGCCCTCGTACAGGTTGCGCAGGGTTTCGGCCACGATGGGCTCGGCCTGTACGTCCTTGGACAGGCCGGTGCAGGCGGCCTCGATCAGGCCGCGCAGGCGCAGCGTGTCGAGCACCACGCGCTGGCCGTTGTCGATCACGTGAATGGCGGGCATCTGGGGGGCGAGCTGCTCCTGCAGGCGTGCGCGCTCCTGGGCGCGGCGTTCGCGGTACAGCACGTAGGCGCGCGCGACCTCATGGTGGCTGCCGCGCATGAGGCCGAGCTCGACCTGGTCCTGCACGTCTTCGATGTGGAAGGTGCCGCCGCCGGGGCGCGAGCGGGTCAGCGCGCGCACCACGTTGTGGGTCAACTCGTCCACGACCTCGCGCACGCTGGCCGATGCTGCGCCCTGCGTGCCGTGCACGGCAAGAAACGCTTTCATCATCGCCACGGCGATCTTCTGTGGCTCGAAGGGCACCACCGCGCCGTTGCGGCGCAGGATCTGGTAGTGCGCGAGCGGGTTGGACGGCGACGAAGCATCGGCGGCGGACATCTGGGGCGCCGAATCGGCGTGCGTGGTGGAAGGGGCGTTCAACGCAGCTTGCATGGGGTCCTCTCTAGGGCTGGTGGCGCGGGTGCGGGCGCCTCGAGCGGTTGGGCGTGCACAGGGCTTGGGTGGCCAGCTGCACACTATATCTAGGGTGTCTCGTGGCTACAAGACACTACCTGTAGTGTACCGCCCACGGTGTGCCGCTGTTTGGAAACAGGCTGTTTCAGATGGGGCGGCCGCCCCCGCGACCGGGCGCAAAGTGCCTGCCCACGGGCGCTGGCGGCCCACAACGCCGAGCCCGCGCCGCATGGGCCGGGGTTTGTGCCCGCAGAGGGCGTGGAGACTGCATTCGGGGCCGGTGGGCCTGCGTGGATTTTTTGCTGCGGCAGTGCCGCGGACGCTACAAATCCCGATCCAGGTGCGGGGTGTTGTCCAAAACGCCAGCGGGAAAACGAGAACTGGGCCATGCCAGCGCCTGCTGCAGCCGGTGCCAAGCGAAACCCGGGCCGGGGTCGTGCTTGCGGCCCGGCGCGATGTGTTCGTGGCCGGCGATGTGGGCGATGGGGTAGCGTTCGGCCAGGTGCTCGCACAGGTGCGCAAGCGTGGCGTATTGCGCGGCCTCGAAGGTCTGGCCC
>JASLFM010000255.1 GCA_030150585.1 Acidovorax sp. | reverse complement strand
TTGTCGGGCAACATCTCGATCCACCTGCCGTCGCACCCGCTCGTGTTCATCGACGCCGAGCGCAGCCACTCGCCCTGGATCACCCCCGACCTGCTCGCGCGCTGCGACCTGCTGGTGCTCATCGACCGCAGCCCCGATGCCGCCGCCGCCCCCCCCCAGACCGAACAGCTCATGGCCCAGGCCCGCTTCCACGGCACGGCCCGCGTGCCGTGGACGTCCAAGCCAAAGGGGCCCGAGCTCACGGTGGAATGGGGCATCGTGCCCGCCGCGCAGCCGGGCTGCCCCGCGCGCTGATGGGCCGCCCCCTGCGGGCAAGCTGACGGCAGCGATGTTATGGGCGTGGATGCCCCCCTCCCCCCCACTGCAGGGGTGCTGCGGTCATGCGCTGTAAATCCTCGAAGGCAAGCCCCGCGCACATCCACCGCACCACGAGCCCCTGTGCCGTGACGTCGATGACCGCGCAATCCGTGTAGATACGGTCCACCACGCGCGCGCCCGTGAGCGGGTAGGTACATTCGGTGACGATCTTGGGCTCGCCCGTCTTGCTCACGTGCTCCATGACCACGAAGACCTGCCGCGCGCCGACCACGAGGTCCATGGCGCCGCCCACGGCGGGGATCGCGTCGTGCGCGCCGGTGTCCCAGTTGGCCAGATCGCCCTGGCTGGAGACCTGGAACGCACCAAGCACGGTGAGGTCGATGTGCCCGCCGCGCATCATGGCGAACGAGGTCACGTGGTCAGTGATGGACGCCCCCGGCAGCAGCGTGACCGGCTCCTTGCTCGCGTTGATGAGGCTCAGGTCCACGGCGCCGCCCGCGGGCGCGGGGCCCATGCCCAGGATGCCGTTCTCGCTGTGCAGGATCACGTCGCGGCCCGGCGGCAGGCATTTGGAGATCAGCGTGGGAATGCCGATCCCCAGGTTGACGTAGCTGCCGTCGGGAATGTCGTTAGCCACCTTGGCCGCCATCTCGGTGCGGCTGAGCCGTTGGATGTTCATCGTCATGCCCGTCCTCCCACCTGTACCACGCGCTGCACGAAGATGCCAGGCGTTGCCACGTGCTCGGGCACGAGCGTGCCCAGCGGCACGATTTCGTCCACCTGCGCCACGGCCACCTTGGCGGCCATGCACATGACGGGGCCGAAGTTGCGCTCCGCGTTGCGGTACATGAGGTTGCCCCAGGGGTCCGCCGTCTGCGCCTTCACGAAGGCGAAGTCGCCGTGCAGCGGCTGCTCCAGCACATAGCCCACGCCGTCGATGACGCGGGTTTCCTTGCCCTCGGCCAGGCGCGTGCCGTACGAGGTGGGTGTGAAGAACGGCCCCAGGCCCGAGCCCGCCGCGCGCATGCGCTCGGCCATCGTGCCCTGGGGCACGCATTCGAGTTCGATCTTGCCGGCGCGGTACCACGCGGCGAACGCAGCGGCGTTGGGTTCCACGGGGTTGGAGGAGCGCGCGAACGAGCACACCATGCGCCGCACGCGCCCGGCCTCCACCAGCTGGCTCAGGCCGATCTTGCCGTTGCCCGCGTTGTTGTTGACGA
The DNA here is from genome assembly GCA_030150585.1 of Acidovorax sp. GTDB lineage: Bacteria > Pseudomonadota > Gammaproteobacteria > Burkholderiales > Burkholderiaceae_C > JASLFM01. Next base: position 3,796 of record JASLFM010000255.1, on the reverse strand, counting down.
TGGTGAGTTCGCGCGCGCCCTGGTCCAGCAGCGCGCAGACGAGTTCGGTGGGCACGCCGGAGATGCCGAAGCCGCCGATGAGGATCGTCGCGCCGTCACGCACGTCGCGCACGGCCTCATGCATCGAGGGAGTCACTTTGTTCAGCATGCCGGCTCCTTGCCTTGTGCGTTCACAGCGTTTCCTCCAAACCGAAAATCGCCGTGGACTGGCTCGACAGCGTGCCGCCGTTGCCGTGCGCCAAGGCGATGCGCGCATCGTTGACCTGGCGCGCGCCACATTCGCCGCGCAACTGCCGCACCGCTTCGATCACGAGGAAGATGCCGTACATACCCGGGTGCACGCACGAAAGCCCGCCGCCGTTGGTGTTGACCGGCAGCCGCCCGCCCGGCGCGATGCCGCCGTTCTCCACGAACGCGCCGGCCTCGCCCTTTTGGCAAAAGCCCAGGTCTTCGAGGAACAGCAGCGTGTTGATGGTGAAGGCGTCGTAGAGGCCCACCACGTCCACGTCCGATGGGGCAAGGCCCGCCATCTCGAAGGCTCGCCGGCCCGATTCCGACGCGGCGGTGACGGTGAGGTTCTCCATGGATGAGATCTGCCGGTTCCACACCGCCGTGGCATTGCCGAGCACGTACACGGGCTTGCGCACCTGCGCTCTGGCACGGTCCGCGCGCATGAGCACGAAGGCGCCTGCGCCGTCGGTGACGAGGCAGCAGTCGCGCACCGTGAGCGGCGTGGAGACCATGCGCGCGGAGAGAACGTCGCCGATGCTGAGCGGTTCGCGCATCGCCGCCTCGGGGTTGAGCTGCGCCCAGCGGCGCGCGGCCACGGCCACCTCGGCGAGCTGCTCGCGCGTGGTGCCGAACTCGTGCATGTGGCGCGACGCGGCCAGCGCGTAGGACGTGAGCGGCTGGATGGGCGCGTAGGGATGCTCGTAGGGCAGCGGGTCGATCAGGCGGAACGCCTCCGACATGGCCTTGCGCGAGAACGTGCCCGTCTTCTGCGTGCTGCCGTAGCACACGAGCACCGCGTTGCACTGGCCGCTCTCCAGCGCCAGCATCGCGGGCATCAGGTGGGCGATGAAGCTGGAGCCGCCCAGCATGGTGCTGTCGATGAACTGCGGCCGCAGGCCCAGGTATTCGGCCACCGGCAGCGCCCACATGCTGGCCGCCGAGCTGCAGGTGGCAAGGCCGTCAATGTCGCGCAGGGTGAGCCCCGCATCGGCCACCGCCGCGAGCGCGGCCTGGCCGAGGATTTCCATGGCGCTGAAGCCCGGTGCCTCACCGATCCCGGCCTGGCCCACGCCCACGATGGCGGCCTTGCCGCGCAAATGCTGGAGGCTCATTGCGCACCTCCCGCGCCTTGGGGAACGAAGACCACAAGCGGCTTGCCGTCCTGCTCCACGATGCGGGCCTGCACGCGCATGCCGATGCGCACCCGGTCCTGCGGGTGCTCCTGCACGCGGCCCATCATGCGCACGCCCTCGTCCAGGTCCACGAGCACGATGGCGTAGTCGGTGCCCGTGCCGGGCTTGCCCATGACCACGCTGCACGCATAGACGGTGCCCTGGCCGCTGGCATCGACCCAGCGCAGATCGGACGCGCCGCAATGCGGGCAGGCGACTCGGGGGTAGAACACGTGCTTCGCGCACGCGCCGCACTGCTGGATGCGGAGCTGGCCCTGGGCCAGATGGTGGAGATAGGCGGCATCGGGGCCGCCCGTGGATGGGGCGATGGCGGTCATGGTCGTTCAGGTGGGTTCGTTGGGCACCACGTAGCTGGAGAGGGACTGGCCCTGCGCCACGAGCTGCGCGAGCAGCGGCGCGGGCTCCCACAGCGGGCCGTGGATGCGGTGGAATTCCTCGATGCGCGCGAGCACCTGGGGCAGGCCCACGGTGTCGGCATAGAACAGCGGGCCGCCGCGCGCGGCGGGAAAGCCGTAGCCGTTCACGTAGATCACGTCGATGTCGCTGCCGCGGCGCGCCACGCCGTCCTGCAGGATGCGTGCAGCCTCGTTGATCAGCGCGTACATGGTGCGCTCCACGATCTCCTCGTCGGTGATCGCGCGGCGCGTGATGCCCGACTCACTGGCGCAGGCGCGGGCGACCGCCTCCACGGCCGGATCGGGCACGGGGGCGCGGCTTCCCGGTTCGTAGCGGTAGAAGCCCGCGCCCGTCTTCTGCCCCAGGCGGCCCGACTCGCAGAGCCGGTCGGCGATGTGGCAGTAGCGCAGGTGCCTGGGCCGAGTGGGGGCCTGGCGCTTGCGCGCGGCCCAGCTGATGTCCAGGCCCGCCATGTCGCCCATGCGCAGCGGGCCCATGGCCATGCCGAAGCGCTCCAAAGCCTGGTCCACCTGCGCGGGGCTCGCGCCCTCCTCCAGCAGGAAGTGCGCCTCGCGCGTGTAGGGGCTCACCATACGGTTGCCCACAAAGCCGTCGCACACGCCCACCACGGCGGGCACCTTGCCGATGCGCCTGGCCACATCGAGCACCGTGGCGATCACATCCGGCGCCGTGGCCCGGCCGCGCACGATCTCAAGCAGCTTCATGACATGGGCGGGGCTGAAGAAGTGCAGCCCCACCACGTCCCGCGGGCGGCGCGTCACGGCGGCGATGTCGTTGATGTCGAGCCGCGAGGTGTTGGTCGCAAGAATGGCGCCAGGCCTGACGATGGCATCCAGTTGCTGGAACAGGCCGTGCTTGACGGCGATGTCCTCGAAGGCCGCCTCGATGACCAGGTCCGCCTGCGCGAGGTCCTGCATGGCCGTGGAGCCGTGGATGCGTGCCAGGCGCACCTGCATCTGCGCCTCGTCCAGCTTGCCCTTGGCCACCGTGGCGGCGTAGTTGCGGCGGATCGTCTCCAGGCCTTTGGCAAGGGCCGCATCGGCAACCTCGACCAGCGTCACGGTGTAGCCCGCATTGGAGAAGGCCATGGCGATGCCGCCACCCATCGTGCCCGCGCCGATCACGCCCACGCGCTGCACAGGGCGCAGGGCTGCGCCCTGTGCATCCAGCGGCGGCTTGGCGGCTTCGCGCTCGCTGAAGAACAGGTGACGCAGCGCCTTGGACTGCGTGCCGTTCACGAGTTCGACGAAGCGCTGCCGCTCGAACGCCAGCCCCTCCTGCAACGTGCCACCCTGCGACTTCTCCACGCAGGCGATGCACTGCAGCGGTGCGTCCAGGCCCCGCGCGGTCTTGCGCGCCTTCTCGCGCGCGGCGCCGAAGAGCGCTACCGCGTCGGCAGGCGGCGTAACAGCACGAGTGCCCGTGGGCCGCAGCGCCTGGGCGGGATCAAGCCCGGCCGCGAACGCGATGGCCTGCGACAGCCAGTCGCCTTCGAACACCACGTCCAGCAGGCCCGCCTCCAGGGCCTGGGCGGCGCCCACGGTCTTGCCCGAGACGATCCAGTCCAGCGCCGTCTCGACGCCCACGAGCCGGGGCAGGCGCTGCGTTCCGCCACCACCAGGCAGCAGGCCCAGCTTCACCTCGGGCAGGGCGACTACCGCCTGGGCATCGGCCACGCGCCAGTGGCAGCCCAGGGCCAGCTCCAGGCCCCCACCCAGGGCGGCGCCGTGGATGGCCGCCACCACGGGCTTGCCCAGGTTTTCGATGCGCTGGATCAGCTGGGGCGTGGTGGGTTCCGCCACGCCTTGGGGCGTGTTGAACTCGCGGATGTCCGCACCGCCCGAGAACATGCGGCCCTCGCCCGCGAGCACGATCGTGTCGATGGCCGCGTCCGCCACGGCCGCGTCCAGCGCCGCCGAAAGGTGCTGGCGCAGTGCGAACGACAGGCCGTTGAC
>JASLFM010000249.1 GCA_030150585.1 Acidovorax sp. | reverse complement strand
GGCTCGTCGAGCAGCATCAGCGGAGCGCCCTTGGCCAGCGCGCGCGCCAAGGCCACGCGCTGCTGCTGGCCGCCAGACAGCTCGGCCGGAAGGCGGTCCAGGAACATCTCGATGTGCAGGCGCTCGGCAAGCTCGCGCACGCGGCCCGCCACGTTCTTCTCGCCGCGCAGCTTGAGCGGCGAGGCGATGTTGTCGGCCACGGTGAGCGAGGGGTAGTTGATGAACTGCTGGTAGACCATGGCCACGTTGCGTTCGCGCACGGGCATGCCGGTCACATCCACACCATCGACACGCACGCGCCCCCCGGTCGGCACGTCCAGCCCTGCCATGATCCGCATGAGGCTGGTCTTGCCCGCCTGCGTGGCGCCCAGCAGCACGGTCACGGCGCCGCTGTGCAGCGCCATGCCCATCTCGTCCAGCCATGCCTGGGGCCCCACCCGCTTGCTGATTCCGTCCAGAACCAACTCCATCGTTGCCTTTCTGTTTTCGATTTGGTTCATTTTTGTTCCTTTTTGATTGAATCGAATCCAGGTTTACCCTTGGTTTTTTCCTTTTGCTTCGCTTTAAAGTAGGCCGCGTGAACACCAATCCCCGCCAACTGCTGCTGCTCGAAGAGGTGCGGCAGCGCAAGTCCACCACCGTGGAGCAGCTCGCCGATACCTTGGGCGTGACGCTGCAGACCGTGCGCCGCGATGTGCAGCGCCTGGCCGAGCAAGGCCTCGTGATGCGTTTTCACGGCGGCGTGCGCGTGCCCAGCTCCACGGTCGAGAACCTCGCCCACACCCAGCGCGAAACCCTCAACGCCGAAGGCAAGGCGCGCATCGCGCGCGCCGTGGCCGCGCAGGTGCCCAACGACTGCTCGCTGATCCTCAACATCGGCACCACCACGGAGGCCATCGCCAAGGCGCTGATGCACCACCGGGGCCTGCGCGTGCTGACCAACAACCTCAATGTCGCCGCCATCCTCAGCAGCAACCCCGAGTGCGAAGTCATCGTGGCCGGCGGCGTGGTGCGCACGCGCGACCGCGGCATCGTGGGCGAGGCGGCGGTGGACTTCATCCGCCAGTTCCGTGTGGACATCGCGCTCATCGGCATCTCGGGCATCGAGCCCGACGGCACGCTGCGCGACTTTGACTACCGCGAGGTCAAGGTGGCGCAGACCATCATCGAGCACGCGCGCGAGGTCTGGCTCGCGGCCGACCACACCAAGTTCAACCGCCCCGCCATGGTGGAGCTCGCCACGCTCGCGCAGATCGACCGCCTCTTCACCGACGCCCCGCCGCCCGAGCCCTTCCCCGCCCTGCTGCAGGAGGCCGAGGTGCTGTGCACCGTGGCCGCCTGACCGCCCCAACCTCCCCTATGCTTGCGCGCCATGACCTACCTGCTCGCACTTGACCAAGGCACCTCCAGCTCCCGCAGCATCGTGTTCGATGCGCATGGCCGCATCGTGGCGCAGGCGCAGCTCGAACTGCCGCAGATCTACCCGCGCCCCGGCTGGGTGGAGCACGATCCGCGCGAGATCTGGCGCACCCAGCTCGCCACCGCGCGCGAGGCGCTCGCCAAGGCCGGCATCGCCGCCGCCGACGTGCGCGCCCTGGGCATCACCAACCAGCGCGAGACCACGGTGCTGTGGAACCGCCAAACGGGCCAGCCCGTGCACCACGCCATCGTCTGGCAGGACCGGCGCGCCGAGCCCGCCTGCGCCGACCTGCGAAGCCAAGGCCACGCGGCCAGCATCCAGGCCAAGACCGGCCTGCTGGTCGACGCCTACTTCTCGGGCACCAAGCTGCAGTGGCTGCTCGACCACGTACCCAGCGCGCGCGACGCCGCCGAACGCGGCGAACTGGCCTTCGGCACCGTGGACAGCTGGCTCATCTGGCAGCTGACGGGTGGCAAGCGCCACGTGACCGACGTGAGCAACGCGAGCCGCACCATGCTGTTCAACGTGCACACCAACCAGTGGGACGAGGAACTGCTCGCGCTGCTGCGCATCCCCCGATCGCTCATGCCCGAGGTGCTGCCCTCGAGCGGGGACTTCGGCCGCACGGATGCGGAACTGCTCGGCGGCGCCATCGCCATCGGCGGCGTCGCGGGCGACCAGCAAAGCGCGCTGTTCGGCCAGGCCTGCTTCCAGGCCGGCATGGCCAAGAACACCTACGGCACGGGCTGCTTCATGCTCATGCACACGGGCGGCGTGTTCCAGACCAGCCAGAACGGCCTGCTCACCACCAGCGCCGCACAGCCCGGCCGCACGCCCGAGTACGCCATGGAGGGCAGCGTGTTCGTGGGCGGTGCCGTGGTGCAGTGGCTGCGCGACGGGCTGCGCGCTATCTCGGCCAGCAATGAGGTGCAGGCCCTGGCCGAGAGCGTGCCCGATGCAGGCGGCGTGATGATGGTGCCCGCCTTCACGGGCCTGGGCGCACCCTACTGGAAGCCCGATGCGCGCGGCACGATCACGGGCCTCACGCGCGGCACCACGCTAGCGCACATCGCGCGCGCCGCGCTCGAATCCATCGCCTACCAGAGTGCCGCCCTGCTCTCGGCCATGAGCCGCGATGCCGTGGCCGCGGGTGGCGCGCCCGTCTCCGAACTGCGCGTGGACGGTGGCGCCTGTGTGAACGATCTGCTCATGCAGTTCCAGGCGGATCTGCTGGGCATTCCCGTGGTGCGCCCGGCCGTGGTCGAAACCACGGCCCTGGGCGCGGCCTACCTTGCAGGCCTGGCCAGCGGCGTGTACGGCAGCACGGCCGAGCTGTCCCAACTCTGGCGCGCCGAACGGCGCTTCGTGCCCACGCTGGACCGCACCCGCGCCGGCGAGCTGATGGCGCGCTGGGAGCACGCCGTGGCCCAGGCCACGCTGCCCGCCTGAGCCTCCCCGCGAGCCCTGCCGTCCCTACAATGACAGACCGCCCGCGGCACGGCGCCCCGGGCACCGCGTCCTCTTCAGAACCCCCTCTGCCATGACCGTAGCCTCCCCCCTTCCCACCGCCATCGCCTTCATCGGTGGCGGCAACATGGCCAGCGCCATCATTGGCGGCCTCGTGCGCCAGGGCCTGCAGGCCGACCGCATCGACGTGGTCGAGCCCTTCGCCGAAGCCCGCGCCGCGCTGCAGCGCCAGTTCGGCATCGCGGCACTGGAGCAACCCGGCCCGCAGCTTGTGCGCGCGCAGCTCGTGGTCTGGGCCGTCAAGCCCCAGACCTTCAAGGAGGCCGCGCAGCAGGTGGCCCCGCACGCGCCAGGCGCGCTGCACCTGAGCGTGGCCGCCGGCATCCGCTCGGACAGCATCGCGCAGTGGCTGGGCACGGAGCGCATCGTGCGCGCCATGCCGAACACGCCCGCGCTGATCGGCCAGGGCATGACGGGCCTGTTCGCACGCGCAGGCGTGGCGGCGGCCGAACGCGCGCTCGTCGAACAGGTGGTCTCCACCACGGGCGCGCACCTGTGGGTGGACCAGGAGCCGCTGCTCGACGCCGTGACGGCAATCTCGGGCTCGGGCCCGGCCTACGTGTTTTATTTCCTCGAAGCCATGACCCAGGCCGGCATGGACATGGGCCTCACGCGCGAGCAGGCGCACCAGCTCTCGGTCGGCACCTTCGTGGGGGCGTCCGAACTCGCACGCCGTTCCGACGAGCCCCCGGCCGTGCTGCGCCAGCGCGTCACCTCCAAGGGCGGCACCACCTACGCGGCCATCCAGTCGATGGAAGGCAACGGTGTGTCGCAGCTGTTCATGCGCGCGCTGCGCGCGGCCGAGCACCGCGCACGCGAACTCGGCGACGAGTTCGGCGCCGCGAACTGATCACCGCAGCGCGTAGCCCAGCGCCACCCCGGCAAACAGGCTCGCGCCGATCCAATGGCTCTTGCTGAACGCCGTGAAGCAACCCTCGCGCGTGCGTCGGCGGATCAAGGTGTAGTGCCACAGCATCTGGCCCGCCGCCACGGCCAGGCCGGCATGGAAGGGCCAGCCCAGGCCCCGCCCGCGCAGCGCCCATGCGGTGAGGCCCCAGCACAGCGCGAAAAAGAGCATGATGCCCGCCACGTCGAAGCGCCCCAGTGTGATGGCCGAGGTCTTGATGCCGATCTTCAGGTCGTCGTCGCGGTCCACCATCGCGTACTCGGTGTCGTAGGCCAGCACCATGAGCATGTTGGCCAGCCAGAGCAGCCAGCCCGTGGCCGGCACCTGGCCCTGCACCGCGGCGAACGCGATGACGATGCCAAAGTTGAACGCAATGCCCAGGAAGGCCTGGGGCATGGTGAAGAAGCGCTTGGTGAACGGGTAGAGAATGGTGAACAGCACCGCGGGCACCGACCAGGCCACGGCCTCCCAGCGCGTGGTCAGCACCAGGCCGAGCGACACCAGGGCCAGCAGCGCTCCCACCAGCAACGCCTCTTTCACCGAAACCAGGCCTGAGGTGACGGGCCGCTGCGCGGTGCGTTTGACGTGGCGATCGAAGTCCCGGTCGGCGATGTCGTTGATGCAGCAGCCGCTGCTGCGCATGAGCACCGTACCCAGCGCGAACACCGCCAGAAGGTGCCAGCCCGGGAATCCATCGGCCGCCACCCACAGCGCGGCCAGCGTGGGCCACACGAGCACGAGCCAGCCAGCAGGCCGGTCCCAGCGAATCAGGTCAAGATAGAGGGCGAGGCGGCTGCGTGGAACGGAGGACATGCGGGGCGGCTAAAAAAACAGCCGCCTTTATACGCCATGGCCCTGCTCCGCCTGTCCCACGGCCACGCCGCGCAGGAACTGCACGACCCCTGCGGGGGCCTTGAGATCGGCCGCGACAGCCGCAGCCTGCGCGAGATCGCGCGCCGCGCCCAGCCGCGCCTGCAGGGCCGCGGCGGCGCGCTGGCGGCGGAGCAGGCGGCCGGGCAGCAGGTCGCCCAGCGCCTCGGTGCCGTAGCGCAGCCGCTTGGCGAGGATGCGCGCACGGTGCTGCGCCTCGGGCTCGGTGCCGGCATGCAGCGCCTGGTCGAGCCGCTTCGCGAGGCGCTCTGTGCGCACGCGCAGCCATTCGCGCGCCCCCATTTCCCCGCCCCCGTTGCGCAGCGGCAAGGCCTTGGCCGGGTCCGACTCCACGGCGTGCAGCCAGGCCTGCAGCGCCAGCAGCGCGCGCCCCGCAGCCGGCTGCGCCAGCGCCGTGAGCGCGCCATGGCGTGCGCGCCGTGCGGCCGGCTCGATGGCCGCCAGCAGCGCTTGCCAGTGGGCAGCGCGCTCGGCGCTGCGGGTGGGATCGGGGTCGGGCGCCCCATCGATGTAGCGCGGCCCCCAGGCCGGCAGCGTCTGCGTGCGGGCCACGTCCAGGTCGCGCAGCGCGCCCAGGGCTTGCATCAGCGGCGCCAGCGCCGAGACATCGGGCAGTGGCTGGGCCAGGCCGGGGCGCAGCAGGCGCGCCAGGCTGCGAAAACGCCGCCAACCCACGCGCGCCTGGTGCACGCATTCGGGGTCTTCGGCCCCTTGCAGCAGGGCTTCGAGGTTGGCCGTGAACTGCAGGAACGCCTCGCCCAGCACCAGGCCCGCGATGCGCGGCAGCGGCATGCGCCGCGACAGCGCAGGCGGACGGGCCGCCACGGCCGCGGGCGGCAGGGGCGACAGCAGCGCATAGCCGCGCGCGGCCTTGCTTGCAGCCAGCGGCAGCACGGCCACGTGGCGCGCAATGCGCTGCGCGAGCGCGAACAGCGCTTCGGGGCGCCCCTCCAGCAGTTCGAATTCCAGTTCGCACAAGGGCAGGCGGCGCCCGCCCGCCACCACGGCCCCGATGTCGAGCGCCACCTCGACCACGCTGCCGTCGCGCTGGCGCACGGTCCAGCACGTGCGCTCGAAGTCGGTCGCGAAGCAGGGCTGCAGGGCTGCTGCGATGCGGCCGTCCGGGTCGATGCGCGGCCAGGGCGAGGCACCGAGCTGCCGCAGCTCCAGGGCCGCGCCAGCTACGGGCGTCTCCCACTCGCCGCGCTGGCTCAGGGCCGAGTCGGCGCGGCCTGCGGTCTTGAGGGTCTGGAGCCAGCGCGCGCCCCCTGCCCCCTCCTCGCGGCGCAGCCGCAGCGCGACGCGCTGCTGCAGCAGGTCGAGCGCCGGGGTGTCGTGGTAAAGGCTGTAAACGCGCTGGCGCGTGGGCGCCACGCGCGCGAGCACGGGGCTGCGCGCCAGGCGCTGCGCCAGGAGGGCGGGCTGCGCTGCCGGCAGCGCGAGCTTGAGTTCGGTTTCCGTGCCAGACATGGATGGCCTCCATGAACCCGTGGGGCAACGGTGCCGCGCCCTCGGCCGGTGTTTACTCTTCGAGCAGCGAGCGCAGCATCCAGGCCGTCTGCTCATGCACCGTGAGGCGCTGGGTGAGCAGATCGGCCGTGGGCTCGTCGCTGGCCTTGTCGGCCACGGGGAACAGTTCACGCGCCGTGCGAGCGACGGCCTCGTGGCCCTCGACGAGGATGCGCACCATCGCGAGCGCCTGCGGCGGCTCGGTGGGCGCGTCGGCCAGCGAGGTCAGCTTGCCGAACTGTGCGTACGAGCCCGGCGCAGGGTGGCCCAGCGAGCGGATGCGTTCGGCGATCGGGTCCACCGCATTCCACAGCTCGGTGTACTGCGCCATGAACATCGTGTGCAGCGTATTGAACATAGGGCCCGTCACGTTCCAGTGGAAATTGTGGGTCGTGAGGTACAGCGTGTAGGTGTCTGCCAGCAGGCGCGAGAGGCCTTGCGCGATGGCGGCACGGTCTTTGTCGCTGATGCCGATGTTGATGCGGGGCGCGCCGGTCTTGGCAGCGGTCTTGCTGGTGGCCTTGGCCATGGTCACTCCTTCGTTGGTGAACAATCGATGGAAGGGCCCGCGCCAGGCAGCGCCGGCGCGGGCCTCGAAGGTTTACTGTAGCGCAAGCGCCAATGCCTTCATTGCATCTGGCTCAAATTCCCGATGCGCACGAGCATCTCGGTGAACATCTGCATGTCGGCGTCCAGATCCGCCACTTCCTTGAACTCCTTGGCGTTGTGCGCCGTGTACTTCTTGCCCGGCATGGCCGGGCCGAAGTTGATGGCGTTGGGCATGAGCTTGGCCGTGGTGCTGCCGGCAGTGGGCACGGGCTTGGCGTCGAGCCCCGTGGTGTCGCCAAAGATGTTCAGCAGCGTGGCGAGCCAGGCGCCTCGGGGGTCGCGCGCCATCCAGTCGCCCTGCGCGTGGTCCACCTCCACGGCCACGCCGGCCTGGGCGGCCCAGGCCTTGACCTTGGCCTGGGTGGCGGCCGTGAGTTCCTGCGGCGTGCGGCCGCGCGGCATGCGCACGTTCACCAGCACATCGACCTTGCCGCCCTGCTCGCGCACGAGGTTGGGCGAGAGGGTGAGCGGCCCCATGAAATCGTCGGCGTAGGCCAGGCCCAGGGTGCGACCCAGGTAGTCGGTGCCGTACAGCTCGGCGATGTAGCGCGCGGCCTGGGCGTAGCCGTTGGGCGCCAGCGCCACGCCCGAGGCGCGCAGGAACAGCGCCAGGCGCGGCAGCGGGTTCACGCCCTCCTCAGGGCGCGAGCCGTGGGCCGAGATGCCCGTGACCTTGACGAGCACCGCACCCTGCTCCCGCGCCACGTCGATGGAGAACTTGCCCTCGGCCTGGTACTTCCGGACGAAGGCCGCCTTGGCCGCATTCAGCTGCGCGGCCACGCGGGCCAGGTCGCCGCCCTGCAGGCGGGCCGTGGCCGTCTGCGGTACGGCGTTGGCCGAGGCGGCGCCCGCCATCGCGGTGATGGCGGTAGCACCCGAGGGCACGCTGCCCAGCGCGAACGTGGCGCGCAGCGCGCCCGAGCCCTTTTCGGCCACCACGGCGGGGTACTTGCTGTCGAGCACGATGTTGTACTCGGGCAGCGCGGTGCGGGCGCGGTAGTACTTCATGGCGTCGCCGCCGGTCTCCTCGGTGGTCTCGATCATGAGGCGGATGGTGCGCGCCAGTGGCAGGCCGCTGTCCTTCACGGCCTTCATCGCGTAGAGCACGGTGGCGATGGAGCCCTTGTCATCGATGGAGCCCCGCCCATAGAGGTTGCCGCCCACGCGCGTGAGCTTGAACGGGTCGAGCTTGGTGCCGTCGTCCAGCACCCATTCGTCGGCCACCACGGGCACCACGTCGGCATGGGTCAGGATGCCGAACTCCTCGGAGCCGCTGCCAGGCAGCTTGACCTCGAAGATGCGGTTGTCCACGTTGCGGTATTGCAGGCCGAAGTCGCGCGCCATGCCCTCGACCAGTTGGCCGAAGGCGATGGTGTTCGGGTCCTCGTGCGGCGGCACCTTGTCGGAGCGCACGGTGGGAATGGCCACCATCTTCGCGGTAGCGTCGATCACGGCGGCCTGGTTACGCAGCCGGTTGTACAGGCCCAGCAGGCGTGCGACCTGCACGAGGTCATCGCCCGCGAGCGGCGCCTTGGCGGCATAGGCAGCCACGCTGGGGCGCAGCGCCGGGTTCTCGGCGGCGGCCTGGGCCAGGAAATCGGGGAAGCTGCCGCGCGCGGCATCGGGGCGGGCCGCCACAAGGCGGTCCATGCCGGCCTTCGAGAGCGGCGCGGCGGCCAGGGGCGTCTGGTTGGTGGGGGCCGTGCCGGAGCAGGCAGCCAGGGCCATCGCCAGTGCGGCGGCCATCAGAGTCTTGTGCATTGCGGTCTTTCTCGGGTTGTCGCCGGGCGGCATGTGGCGCCGCCGGGCTGTGCGCGGTGCGGGGGTTCCGCCGGCCGGGGCCGGCCGTGCGCCGCGGCAGTGTAGCCGCGCGCGGGGGTAGATCAGGACAGCCGCTTCACGCCGGGCAGTTCGCAGGCGTAGATGGCGTTGCGCAGCGCAGCAATGGCCTCGTAGCGCGTGAAGCTGCGGCGCCACGCGAGCACCACGCGGCGCATGGGCGGGCCGCTGCCGTCCTCCTCGCGGATGGGCAGGTAGCGCACATGCGTGTCGTCGCTCCTGCGGCGGCGCGAGAGCGAGATCAGCGCATCGCGCGGCACCGACAGGCGCGGCACCAGCGTCACGCCCATGCCCGCGGCCACCATGTGCTTGATGGTTTCGAGCGACGAGCCCTCGAAGGTGCGGCGGATGCCCTCGGCATTGCTCGCGTAGCGCGCGAACTCGGGGCAGACCTCGAGCACGTGGTCGCGGAAGCAGTGGCCCGTGCCGAGCAGCAGCATGGTTTCGTTCTTGAGGTCGGCCGTGGACACGGTCTTGTGCGATGCCAGCGGGTGGCGGCTCGGCACGACAGCCATGAAGGGCTCGTCGTAGAGCGGCGCCATGGCCAGGCCCGTGTCGGGGAAAGGTTCGGCCAGGATGGCGCAGTCGATCTCGCCCGTGCGCAGCATCTCCAGGAGCTTGACGGTGAAGTTCTCCTGCAGCATCAGCGGCATCTGCGGAGTGCGCGAGATCGCATGGCGCACGAGTTCGGGCAGCAGGTAGGGGCCGATGGTGTAGATCACGCCCAGCGTGAGCGTGCCGGCCAACGGGTCCTTGCCGCGCTTGGCGATCTCCTTGATCGCGGCGGCCTGCTCCAACACGCTCTGGGCCTGGCGCACGATCTCCTCGCCCAGGGGCGTGACCGAGACCTCTCCCGCGCTGCGCTCGAAGAGCTTGACTTCAAGCTCGTCTTCCAGCTTCTTGATCGCCACCGAAAGCGTGGGCTGCGAGACATAGCACGCGTCGGCCGCGCGGCCAAAATGCTTTTCGCGCGCCACGGCGACGATGTACTTGAGTTCGGTGAGGGTCATGGGGCTTCAATTGTGAGCCGCGATTGTGCAGCGGCGTCAAGCCTTGAGGTAGTCGGATTTTCCACCGAGCCAGCGCGCGATGTGCTGCTGCGCGAGCCGGGGGTGGCGGTCCAGCATCTGCGGCGCAAGTTCGCGCGCCCAGTCCAGCAGCAGGGTATCGGTGGCGAGATCGGCGAAACGCAGCATGGGCGCGCCCGACTGGCGCGCGCCGAGGAACTCGCCGGGGCCGCGGATCTCCAGGTCGCGCCGCGCGATCTCGAAACCGTCATTGGTTTCGGCCATGGCGCGCAGCCGGTCCTTGGCGGTCTCGCCCAGGCGGCCGCTCTCGCCAGTGGAATAGAGCAGCACGCAGGCCGAGGCCGCCGCGCCGCGTCCCACCCGCCCGCGCAGCTGGTGCAGCTGCGAGAGGCCGAAGCGCTCGGCATGCTCGATGACCATGAGCGAGGCATTGGGCACGTCCACGCCCACCTCAATCACCGTGGTGGAGACAAGCACGCCCATCACGCCGCTGGTGAACAGCTCCATCACGGCCTTCTTCTCGGCGGGCGCCATGCGCGAATGCAGCAGGCCCACCAGCACGCCCGGCAGGGCTTCGCTGAGTTCCAGGTGCGTGGCGGTGGCATTGGAGAGGTCCAGCGCCTCGCTCTCCTCGATGAGCGGGCACACCCAGTACACCTGCCGCCCGGCCGCCACCTGGGCGCCGATGCGCGCTATGACCTCGTCCTTGCGGCTGTCGGCGATGAGCTTGGTGACGATGGGCGTG